>NZ_BAAAYN010000026.1 GCF_039536245.1 Cryptosporangium minutisporangium
CGCCGGCGACTGGTGCACGGTGACGAAGATCTGCATGCCCCGCGCTCGGACGGCGTCGATCACCATGCCGACGCGCTGGTGGTACCACTGGCTCGCGCTCGGAGCGACGTTCGTGGGCTGCCCGGAGGACCAGCCGACGTCGAGGCGGATCACCTGGACGCCCTGGGCGGCGAGCGTGTCGAGGTGCTTGTGGAACATCGCGTTCGGGGTCAGGCTGTTCCAGTACATGTCCCAGGTGCCGTGGAACTGGACGCCGATCACCGGCGGCGCGGCGTTCTGGGCGACGGCGGCGTCGCCGGAGACCCCCTCGACCGGAGAGGCGAGGCCCTCCGCGGCCGGCCGGGCGTCGCTGCCCAGGTCGAGGTCGCTGAGCAGGGCGGCGCCGGCGATGGCGGGGACGGCGATCGCAGCGGCGCCGAGCAACTTACGACGGTCCATCGTCTTTAATCCTCCGGGAGAACAATCCGTGTTCTGACGGAGGTCTCATCGGAAGCGGACGGTGTGCCGGAGAGTGTCGTCCGGGAGCCGCACGGGAGCGCAGGCACACGCGCCTCCCGCCACACCCCGCACGCACCCCTCCCCTGCGACGCCCCGGGCGCGCGGCTCCGGAGCGGGTGCTACTTCACGCCTGCGGCGTCCATGCCGCGGAGCTCCTTCTTCAGCTCGCCGATCTCGTCCCGCAGCCGGGCCGCGAGTTCGAACTGGAGCTCTCGGGCGGCAGCCAGCATCTGATCGTTGAGCTGCTGGATCAGATCGGCGAGCTCGGCGCGGGCCATGCCCTCGCGGTGCGCGCCGACCCCGACGGTGGCCTTCGACTTCAGCCCGGGAACCGGCGACTTGCCGCGGGACTGCTGCCGCCCCGACCCACCGATCAGCTCGCCGCTCTCGTTCTCGGCGGCCTCGCGGTAGATGTCGTCGAGGATGTCGACGATCTTCTTCCGCAGCGGCTGGGGGTCGACGCCCCGCTCGGTGTTGTAGGCGATCTGCTTCTCGCGGCGCCGGTTGGTCTCGTCGATCGCGCGCCGCATCGAGGGCGTGATCTGGTCCGCGTACATGTGGACCTCACCGGAGACGTTCCGAGCCGCCCGGCCGATCGTCTGCACCAGCGAGGTCTCGCTGCGCAGGAAGCCTTCCTTGTCCGCATCGAGAATGGACACCAGGCTGACCTCGGGCAGGTCAAGCCCTTCCCGGAGCAGGTTGATGCCGACCAGCACGTCGTAGTCACCCTTGCGCAGCTCGCGCAGCAGTTCGACCCGGCGCAGCGTGTCGACCTCGGAGTGCAAGTACCGCACCCGGATCCCGAGTTCCAGCAGGTAGTCGGTGAGGTCCTCGGCCATCTTCTTGGTCAGCGTGGTGACCAGGACGCGCTCGTCGCGCTCGGCCCGGACCCGGATCTCGTGCACCAGGTCGTCGATCTGGCCCTTGGTGGGCTTGACCAGCACCTCCGGGTCGATCAGACCGGTCGGCCGAATGATCTGCTCGACGAACTCGCCCTTGGCGCGCTCGAGCTCGTACTTGCCCGGCGTCGCGGAGAGGTAGACGGTCTGGCCGACCCGGTCCTGGAACTCCTCCCACTTCAGCGGGCGGTTGTCCATCGCACTCGGCAGCCGGAAGCCGAACTCGACGAGCGTCCGCTTCCGCGACATGTCGCCCTCGTACATGCCGCCGATCTGCGGGACGGTGCCGTGCGACTCGTCGATGACCAGCAGGAAGTCGTCCGGGAAGTAGTCGATCAGGCAGAAGCCGGGCGAGCCGGGCTCGCGGCCGTCCATGTGCCGGGAGTAGTTCTCGATGCCGGAGCAGAACCCGACCTGGCGCATCATCTCGATGTCGTAGCTGGTGCGCATCCGCAGCCGCTGCGCTTCCAGCAGCTTGCCCTGCCGCTCCAGCTCGGCCAGGCGGGACTCCAACTCGGCCTCGATGCCGCGGATCGCCCGCTCCATTCGCTCCGCACCGGCCACGTAGTGGGTCGCAGGGAAGACG
Source organism: Cryptosporangium minutisporangium (assembly GCF_039536245.1). Classification (NCBI taxonomy): domain Bacteria; kingdom Bacillati; phylum Actinomycetota; class Actinomycetes; order Cryptosporangiales; family Cryptosporangiaceae; genus Cryptosporangium; species Cryptosporangium minutisporangium. Next base: position 1,984 of record NZ_BAAAYN010000026.1, read on the forward strand.
TGTAGCTCGGTCTCCTCGTTGACGACCTCGCCGGTGAGCGGGTTGAGGTGGTACAGCCGCTCGATCTCGTCGCCGAACATCTCGATGCGGACGGCGAGCTCGTCGTAGGCCGGGATGACCTCGACCGTGTCGCCGCGGACCCGGAACGTGCCTCGGGTGAAGTTCAGGTCGTTACGCGTGTACTGCACGTCGACGAGCCAACGGAGCAGCTTCTCACGCTCGATCTCCTGGCCGACCGTCAGCGGGATCGACCGGTCGATGTACTCCTGCGGCGTACCGAGGCCGTAGATACACGAGACGGTGGCGACCACGATGACGTCCCGCCGGGTGAGCAGCGACATCGTCGCCGAGTGCCGGAGCCGCTCCACCTCCTCGTTGACCGAGGAGTCCTTCTCGATGTACGTATCGGTCTGCGGGACGTACGCCTCGGGCTGGTAGTAGTCGTAGTACGAGACGAAGTACTCGACCGCGTTGTTCGGCAGCAGCTCGCGGAACTCGTTCGCCAGCTGGGCGGCGAGCGTCTTGTTCGGTGCGATGACGAGGGTGGGGCGCTGGACGCGCTCGATCAGCCAGGCCGTCGTCGCCGACTTGCCGGTACCGGTGGCCCCGAGCAGCACGACGTCGTTCTCGCCCGCGCGGATGCGCCGTTCGAGTTCGTCGATCGCGGCCGGCTGGTCACCGGCGGGCTCGTAGTCGCTGACCACCTGGAACCGGCCGGGGCGCCGCACGATCGCCGAGGTCTCGCCGTGGGCGATGTCGTCGTCACGCAGGCCTTCGGGCGCGTTCGGACCGGCGGCGGGACGGGCTGACGGACTCATGAGAACAACGGTACGTCGAGGGTCCGACAGAACGCGCCGCGTTCACTCTCCCGGCCCGAACACCCCGCTACGCGGTCTCCTCCCGGGCCGCGCGTCGGGCGTCCCGGGCCTTCTCCCAATGACTGAGGAGGGTCGGCACCTCGGCGCTGATGAACGAGTAGAAGTCGTGCATCTCGGCCAACCGATGGCCGGCCACCGAGTCCCTTCCCACCTTCTCGACGCCGTCTCCGGACAGATCGATCATGCCCTGGATGAGCTGCTGATTCTTCTCCAGCATCGCCGTGTACCAGCCGTTGTCGGCGATCCGGTAGTGGTCGCGGCGACTGCCTGGGGCGGGAACCCGCTCGACCAGGCCGATCGAGGTCAACGTCTTGACCGCCCCGGAGATCGCTCCCGCGCTGGCCTGGAGGGTCTCGCCCAACTCCGGCATCGTCATCGTCGGCGAATCGGTCACGATCAGCGCAGCCCAGACCCTGGCGACCATCCGTTGAAGGCCCCAGTTCGTCATCACCAGTGCGAACCGTTCGCGGTACTCGGCCCGCACCGCCTCGTCCACCGCGGAGATCTCGGGAGCGTCGCCCGCCCGAGCGTCGACCTCGCCGACGTCGGTCGCGTCTGCGGCCGGTGGGGGGATCAGCTCCGTGCCAGCCTCGGCGCCCACCGCGCCGTTGCCGCTCTCCGGTCTCGCCACCAGCTCTCCCTCCACCGATCCGACTGCTCCGATCCTGCCTGGTCCCTATCAGTCTCGCCAATCTTCACAAATTTGTGAAGACTCGATACCGTCAGAACTATGGCAACCAACGACGCTGCTCCGGCGATCGAACTCGCCGAGGTCGTGAAGAGCTTCGGGCCGGTCCGCGCGCTGGACGGGCTCGATCTCACGGTCCGCTCCGGCGAGGTCCACGGCTTCCTCGGTCCCAACGGGGCGGGTAAGACCACCACCATCCGAGTTCTCCTCGGGCTGCTCCACGCCGACAGCGGGCAGGCCCGGCTGCTCGGCGGCGACCCGTGGCGGGACGCGGTCGCTCTGCACCGGCGTCTGGCCTACGTGCCGGGGGACGTCAACCTCTGGCCGAACCTGTCCGGCGGCGAGGTGATCGACCTGCTCGGCCGGGTCCGTGGTGGCTTGGACCCACGGCGCAGGGCCGACCTGCTGGAGCGGTTCGAACTCGATCCCCGGAAGAAGGCCAAGACCTACTCCAAGGGCAACCGGCAGAAAGTCGCCCTGGTCGCAGCCCTGGCGTCCGACGTCGAGCTACTGATCCTCGACGAGCCGACGTCCGGCCTCGATCCGCTCATGGAGGCCGTTTTCCAGCAGTGCATCCGGGAGGAGCGGACGCACGGACGAACCGTGCTGCTCTCCAGCCACATCCTGGCCGAGGCCGAGAAGCTCTGCGATCGGGTGAGCATCATCCGCGGCGGCCGGGTCGTCGAGACCGGCACTCTCACGGACCTGCGCCACCTGACCAGGACCTCGATCGAGGCGGAACTCGGCCGCGCTCCGGACGGCCTCACCGACCTGCCCGGCCTGCACGACGTGACGGTGACCGGCACGCGCTTCACGTGTCAGGTGGACGCCGAGGCGCTGGGCACGCTGCTCGGCCGGCTCGAACAGTTCGGCATCCGCAGCCTGGTCAGCCAGCCGCCCACGTTGGAGGAGCTGTTCCTGCGGCACTACAGCGACGAGCCCGCGCTGAACGGCGCGCGGTCATGACCGCCGTCGCCAGCCCACCACGCCCGGCCGACGCCCCCACCCGCTCCGGCCGCGGCACCGGCGGGCTCAGCGGTACCGGCACGCTGTTCCGCCTGGCCCTGCGCCGCGACCGGGTCCGCGCCTCGGCGTGGACGCTCGGCATCGTGCTGTTCGTTTACAGCCAGGCCGCGCCGATGAAAGGGCTGTACCCGACCCAAGCCGATCTCGACCGCTTCGCCGGCGCGTACAGCAGCGACGTGAACCCCGGCCTGGTCGCGCTGACCGGCCCGCCGCGTGCGCTGAACACCTACGGCGGCGCCACGGCCTGGCAGGTCCTGACGTTCGCCGCGGTACTCCTCGGCCTGATGAGCTACCTCCTGGTCGTCCGGCACACCCGGGCCGAGGAGGAGGCAGGCCGATCCGACCTGGTCGACGCCGGACCGGTCGGCCGGTACGCCCGGCTCACCGCCGCGCTCCTCTTCGTCGGTCTGCTCAACCTCCTGATCCTGGTCCTCAGCGTCGCCGCGCTGCTCACGGTCGGCGGCATTCCGTTCGCCGGAGCACTGGCGCTGATGGCCGGCTGTGTGTCGGTGGGACTGGTCTTCGCCACGGTCGGCGCTCTCACCGCTCAGCTGACCGAGCACGCCCGTACGGCGAGCAGCATCGCCGGAGCCGTGCTCGGCGCCGCGTTCCTGCTGCGTGCCGCCGGCGACTCCGCCGCGGTCAGCGGCTCCTCCGGCAGCTGGATGTCCTGGCTCTCCCCGATCGGCTGGGCCGAGGCGGTCCGTCCGTTCGCCGGGAACCGCTGGTGGGTGCTGCTGATCCCGGCCGTGACGGTCCTGCTTCTGCTCACGGCCGTCGTCGCGCTGCGGATGCGTCGCGACGCCGGCGCCGGGATCTTCCGCCCCGGTCTGGGGCCGGCGGTGGCGCCCCGCTCGCTGAGTGGGCCGTTCGGCCTAGCCTGGCGTCTCCAGCGGGGCAGCATCATCGGCTGGGCGGTCGGCGCCGCGATCGGCGGTGCGGCGTTCGGAGCCCTCGCCCAGGACATGGTGACCGCCGCGTCCAACGACCCGGAGACCGCCGAACTGCTGCGGGAGTACACCGGTGCCGGTGGCAGCCTCGCCGACGTCTACCTGTCGATGATCTACCTGATCATGGGCATGATCGTGGCCGGTTACGCGGTCGGTGCGGTGCTCCGGACCCGCACCGAGGAGGAGTCCCTCCGCGCCGAGCCGGTCCTGGCGGGCGCGGTGAGCCGGGTCGCGTGGGCCGGCGCGCACGTACTCTGGGTCACCGTCGGATCGGCGGTCGTACTGGTCTCCGCCGGTCTCGCGACCGGCGTTGCGCACGGGATCCGCACCGACGCAGTCGGGTCGGAGGCCGTCCGGCAGATCGGTGCGGCGCTCGGCCAGTTGCCCGCCGTCCTGGTGCTGGCCGCGGTCGCGGTCGCGCTGTTCGGGCTGCTCCCCCGGCTGGCCGCGGTCAGCTGGGCCGTGCTGCTGGTCGCCATCGTGATCGGCCAGTTCGGCGAGTTCCTCCAGCTCCCCGGCTGGCTGATGAACCTCTCCCCGTTCACGCACGTGCCGACGCTGCCCGGTGCGCTACCGGACGGGGCTTCCGCGTTCGCCCCCTACGCCTGGCTGCTGGCGCTCGCCGCCGTGCTGGCCGGCGTCGGGTTGGCCGGGTTCCGCCGCCGCGACATCGGCTGACCCGACCGTCCGACGTCGGGGGTCAGGCCGCTCAGGCGTCGGCGGTCAGGAAGAGCCGCGCCGGGCGGCCCGGGTCGGCGGAGTGCGCGACCGCGCCGTCCGAGTACGGCTCGGCGCCGACGATCCAGCCGGATCCGGTCAGCGCCGCGGCAGCGGATCGCACCGCGTCGGCGTCCGGGAGGGTGGCCCGCAGGTCCAGCACGTCGGGTACCGCGACGCCGGGAGCCGGTGCCGCGGTCGGGCCGACGTGGTCGACCGGCAGGTCCGGCCGGTGCAGCCAGCTCCGCAGCCGGGCCGCGGAGCGGGCGTGCTGGACCGGCCAGGTCGGGTCCGGCAGGACCGGCCGGGTCGGCAGCGGCGCGGGGATTCCCTTGGCCAGCCCCGCCGCGTAGGGCACCAGCCGGTGCTCCCAGAGCTCGGCGATCGCGGTCTGCAGCCGGTCGAGCGGGCCGGCGTTGTCGAGCAGGACGTCGGCCGCGGCGATCCGCTGCTCGTCGGTCGCCTGGACGGCGATCCGGGCGCGGGCATCCTCTTCGGACATGCCGCGGATACCGGTGAGCCGGGCCAGTCTGGTCTCCAGCGGCGCGGTCACGACGACGACCAGGTGGAATCCCGCGCCCGAGTTGCCCTCGACGATCAACGGGATGTCGTGCAGGACCACGCCGTCCTCCGGCGCGGACGCGAGCCGTTCGGCGGTCAACGCCCCGATGAGCGGGTGCACGATCGCGTTGAGGCGGGCGCGGGCGGCGTCGTCGCCGAACACGACCCGGCCCAGCTTCGGCCGATCCAGCGAGCCGTCCGGGGCGAGCACGTCGGCACCGAACGCCTCGACGACGGCCGCCAGGCCCGGCTTCCCCGGCTCGACGACCTCACGGGCGAGTCGATCGGCGTCGATCACCACCGCGCCGTGTTCGGCGAAGGCCGCCGCCGCTGCGCTCTTCCCCGCCCCGATGCCACCCGTCAACCCAATCCTCAGCACGGCACCATCCTGCCCGACCGCAGCACCAGGCCGCATTTCCCGGAAGACAACGTCTCCGCGGCGGCAGCAGAGGTGCTCTTCCCGAAAACGCGCACCGGAACGCGCCGGAGGATCAGGGGGACGGTAGGCGTCGGACGCTCGCCAGCGTCGCCTGCCAGTGCAGCGGTCCGTCCGGAGGCAGCGCCACGTAGAGCGCCGTGTCCGGAAACGCGTCCCGAGTGGCGACGAACGTCCGCGTCAACAGGTGCCAGGAGCGATCGGTGAAACCGGCGGTCACCGACTCGTCGGTCGGGCCCCGATCCGCGGCACCGTCGGTGATCCGGAGGGTCACCGGGCGCCCGGACGCGTGGAGGTCACGGACGTAGAGCTGCATCCGGTACGAGCGCCCGATCTCGAAGAACTCTTCCGGCTGCGCCAGCCCGGCCAGGAGGAACGCCCAGGCGCCGCTGTTGCCGGCCCGGCGGAGATCCACCGCGGCGTCGACTCGGCGCGGACCGTCGACGCCGGTGACCCGCTCCATCGTGACCGCGTCGGCCTGCGCCGCAACGACCCAGCCGATCAGGCCGGCGGTCACGCGTCCGTCGAGGACCGCCTCGTCCGGATGCCGGTCCGGCAGTGGCGACGCGAGCACGACCGAGAGCCCGGTCGCCGCCAGCGCCACCCAGGCCACGCCGAGGAGCACGACGCGCCAGCCGAAAAAACGGGGATGCCCCGAACGTGTGCGCGTTCGGGGCATCCCCATGGAACTACCGGGCGAGCGTTGGGACGCTCGCCCCCTGATCAGCTGCGGCCGCCGGCCAGCTTCTCACGCAGTGCGGCCAGCGCCTCGTCGGTCGCGAGCGTGCCGGTCGCGGCCGAGTCGTCGCGGGTGCTGGTGCTGCTGCTGCCGGTGCTCGTCGCCCCACCGCCGGTGGCGGCGGAGTCGGACGAGTACGAGGTCTCCTCGGCAGCGGTCGCCTCGGCCGCACGGGCCTCCGCGATCTGCTTCTGGTGGGCCTCGAAGCGGGACTGCGCCTCCTGGTACTGGCGCTCCCACTCCTCACGCTGCTTCTCGTAGCCGGGCAGCCAGTCGTTCGTCTCCGGGTCGAAGCCCTCGGGGTAGACGTAGTTGCCCTGCTCGTCGTAGGTCGCGGCCATGCCGTACTGAGTCGGGTCGAACGAGTCGGCGTCGATGACACCCTCGTTGGCCTGCTTCAGCGACAGCGAGATGCGACGACGCTCGAGGTCGATGTCGATGACCTTGACCATGATCTCGTCGCCGACGTTGACGACCTGCTCCGGGATCTCCACGTGGCGCTCGGCCAGCTCGGAGATGTGGACCAGACCCTCGATGCCCTCGTCCACGCGGACGAACGCACCGAACGGCACCAGCTTGGTGACCCGGCCGGGGACGACCTGGCCGATCTGGTGCGTGCGGGCGAACTGACGCCACGGGTCTTCCTGGGTCGCCTTCAGCGACAGCGAAACGCGCTCGCGGTCCAGGTCGACGTCGAGAACCTCGACCTCGACCTCCTGGCCGACCTCGACGACCTCGGACGGGTGGTCGATGTGCTTCCAGGAGAGCTCGGAAACGTGCACCAGACCGTCGACGCCGCCCAGGTCGACGAAAGCACCGAAGTTGACGATCGACGAGACGACGCCCTTGCGGACCTGGCCCTTCTGCAGCTTGTTGAGGAACTCGCTGCGGACCTCGGACTGCGTCTGCTCCAGCCACTGACGGCGGGAGAGGACGACGTTGTTGCGGTTCTTGTCGAGCTCGATGATCTTCGCTTCGAGCTCGCGGCCGACGTACGGCTGCAGATCGCGGACCCGGCGCATCTCCACCAGCGAGGCGGGGAGGAAGCCACGGAGGCCGATGTCGAGGATGAGACCACCCTTGACGACCTCGATGACGGTGCCGGTGACGACGCCGTCCTCGTCCTTGATCTTCTCGATCGTCCCCCAGGCCCGCTCGTACTGAGCGCGCTTCTTGGAGAGGATCAGTCGGCCTTCTTTGTCCTCCTTCTGGAGGACGAGGGCCTCGACGTGGTCACCCACGGAGACGACCTCTGCCGGATCGACATCGTGCTTGATCGACAACTCGCGCGAGGGAATGACGCCCTCGGTCTTGTAGCCGATGTCGAGCAGGACCTCGTCACGGTCGACCTTGACGATCGTGCCCTCGACGATGTCGCCGTCGTTGAAGTACTTGATGGTCTCGTCGATCGCGGCGAGGAAGGCCTCTTCCGAACCGATGTCGTTGACCGCTACCTGCGGGGTGGTCGGCTGGGCCTCGGTGCTGCTCGTCATGTGGGCGGTTGCTCCGGATTGGGACAATGAGTCGTGCCGTGCGTCACGGGCCCGCCGCGGACGCGGGTCGAAACACTCCAGTCACACCCCGGTGCCAACGGGCGCGACTCGGGCGCACTCAGACCCGATCACGCATACGGCTGCGAGCCTGCTCCCTACTGAGGCACGGTCAGCCCATAACGCGTTCTCAAGCCTACCGTGCAGGCGGCCTTAAGGTCCAACGCGAGCCGCGCTCGACCTCTACCTGCGGGTAGATACCGCCTCAACGTCGAATCCGCCGCCGCAATTCCGGCTCCGAAACCGGAATTCCGGGCATGTGCGAACGCCGCTACCGCCGGCGACTCGTGTCCACCGGTACGAGCGCGTCGCCGCGGCCGGCGGGAGATCGGTCTTCGGGGTCGGGCGACCGCAGCGGTCCCCCGTCGAAACGGGTTCACTGGGCACGTGCAAAACACTACGGACACGGACGACGGCACCACCGGGTTCAGCGAGCACGTCAGCGCCGTCGAGGCACTCGGTACGACCGGCATCACGCACCGCCCCGTCGGCCCGGCGGAGAGCCGGTCGGCGAGCCGGCTCTGGTGGGACGCCGACGCCGACGACTACCAGGCCGCCCACGGCGATTTCCTCGGCGACGTGCAATTCCGGTGGTGCCCGGAAGGGCTGACCGAGGAGGGCGCGGAACTGCTCGGGCCGGTCGCCGGCCGGAACGTGCTCGAGGTCGGCTGCGGCGCGGCGTCCTGCTCGCGCTGGCTGGCCGTCCAGGGCGCGCGGCCGATCGCGCTGGACCTCTCCGCCGGAATGCTGCGGCACGCCCGGGAGGCGAACGACCGGTCCGGGGTCGACGTTCCCCTGGTACTCGCGGACGCGGGAGCGCTGCCGTTCCCGGACGAGAGCTTCGACCTCGCCTGCTCCGCGTTCGGCGCGGTGCCGTTCGTGGCCGACTCGGCGGCCGTGATGCGTGAGGTCCACCGGGTGTTGCGGCCCGGCGCCCGCTGGGTGTTCGCCACTACCCACCCGCTCCGCTGGGCCTTCCCCGACGATCCGGGCCCGGAGGGTCTGACCGTCTACCACTCGTACTTCGACCGCACGCCGTACGCCGAGTTCGACGACGACGGCCGGGCGACCTACGTCGAGCACCACCGGACGCTCGGCGACCGGGTGCGTGAGCTCGTCGCCGCCGGGTTCACGCTCGTCGACCTGGTGGAGCCGGAATGGCCGGAGGGGCACCAGGAGGTGTGGGGCCAGTGGAGTCCGCTGCGCGGAGCGTTGGTGCCCGGCACCGCGATCTACGTCTGCCGCCGGGATTGACGGCGCCGGCCGCCGAATTCGGGTGGAAACAGCACAGTGCCGGCCTCCTGTGTCCCTATTGAGGGGGAGGCCGGCACTGTTTTGTCAATCTTGTCCGGGGTCGAGGTACCTTCCGGTACCTAATCGGACGGAAAACGACCCCGTCGGGCGCTGGTGTAAGCGACCGGTTACGACTTCGCCGGGCGGTACGACGATTCGTTCCGACCGCCGCCACGGAGCGCGAGGAACAGACCGACGACGATCAGGATCACGCCGAGCACACCGATCACCAACGGCGCCACGGTGCGCACCAGGGTGATCTGCGAGATCGCGTCCTCGGCGGTGTCGACCGCCTCGTTGATCGTCTGCTCGTCGAACGTGAGCGTGGCCTCGAACAGCGTCAGCTTGTCGGCGCCCGAGGCGTCCCGCAGCGTCTGCTTCTGCTGCTCCTGACCCTTGAGCACGACGCCGCTCTTCGGCTCCACCCAGACCGTGCGGACGTTGGTGTAGTACCGGTCCGCGGTCACGTCCGGCTCGGTGCTGCCGACCAGCTCGCCCGGCACCGCCAGCTCACCGATCTTGGTGGCCGGGATCTCCATCTCGTACTTGTACGCCTCGAGGCCGTTGATGTCCTCGGTGCTCACGTACTCCGCGTCGTAGGCCTTGCGGGTCGTGGTGTCGAAGTACTTGTACGTCTTCTTCTCCGCGCCGAACGGCCACTTGTAGATCAGGCCCTCGTGGTCCGTCGGCTCGTCGTCGACCGTGGCGTCGAAGCCCTTCTGGGCCTCAGCGCTGCGCCGGTCCAGACCGACGTGGTCGCTGGAGAAGGTGATCTGCTTGTCGTTCCGAGCGTCCTCGACAACGAGGAACGCGTCGAACACGACGACGTCGTCGGTGCTCTCCTCTGGATTCGCCCGCACGGTGCGGGTCGCTTCAACCGGGACGTTCTGCTGCACGGTCAGCGTCGAGACGTCGAATACGGTTGCGCTGTCGGACGTGGCGACACTGATCGTGTACTGATCGAGTGGTGTTTTCACCAAGTTCGATGCCACGTAGGTGGGCAGCAAAACAGCCGCTACCACCAAAAAAGTTCCGAGTGCCAAAACCACGGCACCCACGACACGACGCATGAGGTTCCTCCCAGGAGACCTGCACTTCAACGCTGTTTTCCCCGAGCGATCCCGGAGAGGTTACCAGTGAGTAAACTCACCGGGGGCGCATTCGCATGGTTCCCTGAAGCAGTTTTCCGTGGGATATCTCCGCAGGTCGTGGCTGGCTTACACGGTCCGGCACGAGTTGACTACTCGCCGGTAGCGAACGTGCGGAAGCGACCGACCGAACCCGGCGACGAGGACGGTGTGAGGACATGACGACGTACGTGCCGACGGCACCACCGCGCGGTGAGCCGAGGCGGCGCATCGGTGGAACCAGAGGGCTCCACCCGTACGCACTCGTGGCAGCCGTGATCGCGGCGGTCCATGGCGTCGTCATCGGGGCGATGGGGGTCGCCGGCTACTTCTACCTCGACGACATCGACATGACCGCCGAGGCGGGAAAGCACCCGTTCGGGTGGGACTACATCACGCTCCCGCTCAACGACCACCTGACGCCGGGCCTGCGCACCTTCTACTGGATCAGCGCGTACTTCGCGCCCTACGACAACGACTCGACGGTCGTGGTCCGGCTGCTGCTCCAGACGGTGGCGACGCTGCTGATGGCGTATCTGCTCGCCCAGCTGCTGGGCCCCGGCCGGCCGGCGCTGCTCGCGCTCGGCCTCTACGCGTTCTCGCCGCTGTTGGTGCCGTCGCTGCTCTCGCTGTCCAGCGGCGTCAACCTGGTGCCCACGCACATCGGCATCCTGCTGCTGCTGGTGATGCACATCCGGTACGAGGCCACCCGGGCGCTGGGGTACGCGGCGATCGGCGCGCTCGGCGTCCTGCTCGCGGTGTGCTTCTGGGAGAAAGCTGTGCTCAGCGTGGCGCTGGCCCCGCTGCTCACGCTGCTCTACCTGAGCCGGGGCGGCATCCGGGCACGGATCCGCGCGCTGTTCCGGTCGTGGCTCGCCTGGCTGATCTACGCGCTTCCGATCGTCGCGTTCTTCGTCGTCTTCCTGACCGGCGACTACGCGTCGTCCGGTAAGACCCCGTCGATCGGCGACACCTGGGAGCTCTTCTCGGACGCGTGGGTGGGGTCGCTCGCCCCGTCGCTCGTCGGCGGCCCGTGGACCTGGTTCTCCCTCGACGTCGTCTACTACAGCGCGTCCTCACCCGGCGCGGTCGCGATCATCGCCGGGCAACTCGCCGCGGTGGTGCTGTCCGCCCTGGGTGTCCGGCGGAACGGCTGGTGGGCGCTGCGCGCGTGGCTCCTGCCCGCGACCGTGCTGGTCGGAACCTCGGTCCTGCTCGCCGCCGGTCGGTTCGAGTACGTCGGCGTGATCCTGGCCCGCAACTTCCACTACTTCTCCGAGCTCACCATCCCGCTCGTGCTCGCCGCGGTGATGCTGCTCGTCGTCCCCGACCCGGTGGCGGTCGCCGACAGAGGCCGGTTCGGCATCTGGCCGCAGGAGCCCGACCCGACTGCGACCGGGCGCGACGAGCAGCCGGCCGGGGACGCCCCTGCGGACGGCAGCGCGCCGGAGCCCTCGGGCGGCGGGGTCACCCGGCCGGTCGGAATCGGCCTCGTGATCGCCGTCGTCGCGTACGCGCTGAGCTACGGCACGACGGTCGGCTCCTTCGAGAAGCGCTGGGTGGACAACCCGATCCGGGATTACATGACGACCGCGCTCCGCGATCTCGAAACGAACACCGCGAAAGGCCCGATAGCCATCTACGACACCTTCGTGGCGGGCACGGTCGCGAACTTCATCAGCACCAACCGTCGCACCTCCGACGTCTTCCGTCCGGTCGAACGGCACCTACCGGACGCCGTGCGATGGGACGATGCATCCGGACCCATGTACATGTTCGACCAGGGAGGCCACCTGCTCCGGGCCCGCTTCGTGGAGGAGGCCACCAGTGCCGATCAGCCAGGCGTGTTCTGCGCGCATCCGTTACGCGGCGTCGGGTCGGTGACCGTGAGGCTCAACAAACGGATGCCCCACCCCGACTCGTATCTCCGGCTGGACTACCTGTCGCAGACACCCACCACGGTCACCGTCCGACTCGCCGACGGGGCGCGTACGTTCGCGCCCCGGCGCTTCGCCGAGCCGACGCTGAACACCGGCAAGTACTCGTCCCTGATGCTCGGCACGCCGAACAAGGCGTACGACCGGGTCGTGGTCAGCACCACCGATCCGGACGCGATCGTCTGCCTCGCCGCGAAGGCCGGACGTCCGGAGCCGACGCTGTGACCGCGTCGGCACCCCGCGTCGTCACGCGCGCGGGCGGACATCTGGACGTACTCGACGGGGTGCGGGCGCTCGCCGCATTCGCGGTCGTCGGCACCCACGTCGGGTTCCAGACCGGACGGGCGGTGGACGGCTTCTTCGCGCCCTTCCTGGCCCGGCTCGACTTCGGCGTGACGCTGTTCTTCCTGCTCTCCGGCTTCCTGCTCTACCGGCCGTTCGTCGAGGCCGCGATGGACCTCCGGCCCCGGCCGGAGAGCAAGGCGTTCTTGTTACGGCGGTTCGCCCGGATCTTCCCCGCGTACTGGGCGTTACTCGCGGTCACGATGCTGGTCCGTCCGTGGGAGCACCCGGTCGGGTTCACGATCCAGAAGACCACCTGGATCGACTGGATCGAGTACGCGACGCTCACCCACATCTACTTCGGCGACAACCCGCACCAGGCGCTCACCCACATCTGGAGCCTGGTCGTGGAGATGTCCTTCTACCTCGCGCTGCCGCTGATCGCCGCGGTGTCACTGAAGGGCCGTCGCCCCCGCCGGATCATGCGCAGGCAGACGATCGCGCTCGCCGTCCTGTTCGCGATCGGCCCGCTGTGGGGCCTGGTCATCCACCAGATCCCGACGATGCGGGACGACTGGCTGGCGCTGCAGTGGCTGCCCGGCTACCTCGACTGGTTCGCGCTCGGGATGATCCTGGCCTGCCTGCCCTCGGCGGCGTCCGTAGGGGCGTGGCCCCGGCTGCGCAAGCTCGCCGAGGACCTGGCGACGGCGCCCGGCACCTGCTGGATCATCGCCGGGATCCTGTTCGCGCTGTCGATGACGCCGGTCGCCGGCCCGTACACGCTGGCGCCCGCCACGACGTCGCAGTGGATCGCGAAGCACCTGCTCTACGGCGCCACCGCGTTCTTCATGCTGCTGCCGCTGGTGTCGCCGGCTCCGGCCGGGGGGCGGACGCACCCGCTGCGCGCCGCGCTCGTCGACCGGCGGGTCCGCTGGCTCGGCGAGATCAGCTACGGCGTCTTCCTGTTCCACCTCGTGATCATGTTCGTGCTGGTGGACGCGCTCAACCTGGAGCTGTTCCGGGGTGGGTACAGCACGCTTTTCCCGCTGACCGTGCTGGCCGCGGTGGTCGCGGCGGCGCTCAGCTACCGACTGCTCGAGCGACCGGCGCAGAACTACATCCGTCGCCGCACCCGCCACGGTGCGGCAGACATCCAGGCCCGCGACGCGGCCCCGGCCGTCGCCCCGGTGACGCCGGTGGCCGTCGACTCGGAGCCGGCACCGGAAGCGCTCCCGGACCCGGAGGAGCAGCCAGCGCTGCCGCAGCCCCCGGAGCCGACCGTGCGGTGGGACTACCAGCATCCCGTGCAGCTCGGTCCCTGGGTGCCGCAGCAGCCGGGTGCACCCGAGCCGGAGAACGAGCGCACCACCGAGCCGATCCCGCACCTTCCGCCGCCGCCGCAGGACTCGGTGCCGCTCGACCTGCCGTCGGTAGGCGTCCCGCCGGTCGGTCCGCCGCCCGTCGGTTCGCCGCCCAGCTGGCCGGCGACTCCCCCGGCACCACGGCGCCCCGCCGACTGAGACTCCGACACGGATCCGACTTCGCACGGATCCCAGGCAGAACAGGCCCGAACGAATCGGTCCCCGGGTGGCGCGCCACCCGGGGACCGATCTGCGTGCCTGACCGGTGAGGCCTAGTCGTCCTCGGTCAGTTCGGTCGCGTCCTCCGACGAGGGCGGGTGCACCGCCACGACCGCCACCACGACGACCGCGGCGAGGCAGAGCGCCTGCACCGGCCAGGTGCCGGCCCAGGGCTCCTCGGATTTCGCGTACGGCCGGTAAGCACCCGCGATGCCGGCGGCCAGCAGCGCGGTGGCGCCCACCAGCGGAAGCCAGCGCACCAGCGTGTTCCCCCACTTGGTCTTGCGGACCAGCAGCCAGAGCAGGACGGTGCCCACCAGCCCCGGCAGACCCCCGATCACGGCGGGGAGGAACAGCGGCAACCGGCGGGCGAGCGGCGTCCGGCCGGCCTCGACCGGTGCGAGCGCCTCCGGTGTCCCGGGCTCGGCGGTCGAGGGCGTCGTCCGGCCGATCGGCCGGCCCAACCGGGCCAATACCAGCAACAGGAGCACGGCGATAAAGCCCAGGAACAGGCCGCCCCAGTAAATCCACTTGGGCCGGTAGCTGAGCTGCACGGTGCCGCCGTCGCCGGCCGGCACGATCCACGCCTGCTGCCAACCGTCGATCCGGATCGGCACCAGATCCTGCCCGGCCAGCGACGCCTTCCAGCCCTCGTTGTGGTTCTCCGGCACGACCAGCACGCTCGGCTGGTCGGACGGCCCCAGGTCGACGCTCCGCGAGGTCGACCCCCAGTCGCGGACGTCGGCGGTCCGCTGGGTGGACCGGATACCGGTGGCGCCCAGCGGAGCGAGCATCACCGACACCGGCCGCAGGTTCTCGGTGCCGATCAGCTGCATGCGGTGCTCGCCGGCGGCGAGCTCCAGGTCGGCGACCGGCCGATCGCTGTCGACCGGCTCCGCGCCGGCGGCCGCGCACGGCTCGACCTTCACCGGCCGCTCCTCCAGCAGGTCGCCGACGGTCAGCTCACTAGGCGTGGACTGCCCCTCTGCGGCGGCGCTGTCGGCGGTCGTGCTGGTGGCCGGGCCGACGACGCGGGTCTGCACGGTCCGGCCGTCGATCCGCAGCGTCGGGCCCTGACCGCAGCCCAGCTGGACGACGGTCTCCGGGTCGACCGCCTCGACCGTGTCCTCCGCACCCACGAGGCGGAGCTCCGCGATGCCCGGAGGCAACAGCTCCTGGTACCCGTTCGCCGCGTTCGTGGTGACCGCCGCGGACGTCTCCACGATCCGGATGTCGAACTTCGTCCCGGTCAGCGGCTTGGCGAACCGGACGACGTTCGTCGACCCGCTGGGCAGCACCGCCCCGATCTGGGTCCGGCCGGTGTCGGTGGTGACCTGCACCGTCTTCGGCGGCGCCGCGGTCGCGGTTCCGTCCAGCCGCATCGTGAGGCCGGTGACCTTCCGCTCCTCCGGCAGCTCGACCGAGATCACCGGAGCCTGGACGCCGGGCTCGGCGATCCAGACCGTGTCCGGGTCGGAGTCGAAGACCGCCTGGGGCCGGGTCCGCGGATCGTTGTACCCGGTGTCCGCGCTGGTCGCCACCGCGCCGTCGGGCCCTGGGGCGAGCAGCGCGTCGAGCGCGGTGCCGGAGATCGGCAGCGCCGAGATCGTCACCGCGTAGGCGGCCGCCGCCGGCAGGGTGAACGTGCGGTCGATGCCGGTCGGCTCCTCCGCCGGCGTGGACACGTCCGGAAGGCAGACCGGGCGGTCGGCGAACGTCAGGCAGTCACCGTGCCCGCTGGTGGCGGCCCGGAACACGACGATCGCCGGGTCGGTTCCGCCGACGTCCGGCGTGACCAGCGTCCGGCTGGCCTTCACGCCGGGCACGGTGACTTCCGCGATCGCGACGCCGCCGGCCCGGGCCGGGTCGCCGTCCACCGCGCGCACGGTCAGGCGCAGCTTCCGGGTGGTGCCGCTCGGCGTGGCCACCCGCTGCGGCTTGCTGTCCGGGGTCACCGTTACCGAGCGGGTACCGCGGTCGGTCGTGACGTCGAGCTTCGTCGGCTTGGGTCCGAGCTTGAGCTTGTCGTCGAACTGGAGCGTGATCGCGCTCAGGTTGACGTCGTGATCGAACTCCAGCTCCAGCCACTGCCCGACCGCACCGGGCCTGCCGGTGGCCCAGGTCGTGTTCGGGTCGCCGTCCACCGCGAACCACGGCGCGTGGGCCGCGTCGTGGGAGATCGCCGCGTCGACGTCCGAACCGGACGAGGATGCGCTGAACCCGGTGACCCCGGTGTACCGCGCGACGGTGAGCAGCGACGGGTCGTCGCTGTTGAGGTAGTCGTGGGCAGATCGATCGGCCACGAACGGCTCGTCCTCGGTCAGCGTCGCCGACATGTTGTGCCGGACCTCGCCGAAGTTGACCTCCCGGCGTCTCAGCGTGTCGGTGACGACCGGCGTCCCGACCGTGTCGCCGAGTAGCCGGTCGTCGCCGGCCAGCACCGTGGGCCGACCCACCTGGAGCCCCTGTTCGGCCAGCGAGAGCGTCGCCTCCGGGCCGCCGGCCATGCGAAGGACGTTGTCGAGCGGAACGCTGCGGACGGTCGCCGGTTCGTCGGTCACCTTGTAGACCTCGACCGCGGGGTACGAGGCCATCTTCGGGTCGTAGAGCTTGCGGTCGACCAGGTCGCCCGCTGCCGTCAGCTCCGGTCCGAACGTCTTCACCCGCTCCAGGCCCGGTGAGCCGTCGAGCGCCTCGTGGACCAGCTCCGGCCGGGTGGCCCGCCCGCGACGCCAGTCCAGGTCGTTGCGGACGACGACGTAGCCGATGCCCGCTCCGGCGAGGGCGGTGGCGAGCCCGGCCGAGGGCTGCCCGTCCGCGAGCAACTGGTCGAACGCGTCGAGCAGCCGGATGTTGCCTGCCGAGCTGAGCGGAACGCCGTCCCGGACCAGCCAGCCGCTCTCCGCCAGTGGCTGGAGTACGTCGTCGTTCGTGCGGCCCCAGTAGTAGAGGCCGAACGGCGCACCGGGGACGACCAGGCCGCGGCTCTCGCCCGCGTTGTCGGCCAGCCAGTCCGCGGCGTCCGCCCAGTAGGTCGGGTACTCGGTCGGGCGAGACCGGTTGACCAGGTCGCCGCTGAACGCGGGCACCGCGCTCACCAGCAGAGTCGCTGCGACCGCGACCCGGACGAGCGCGGCGACCGGCAGGTCGCGCATCCGCAGGCCGCGGAGCGGGTGGATCGCGGCCAGCAGGTGCGCCAGGCCCACCGCGAGGACCAGCCGGATGACCGGGTCGAACTTGTGGATGTTGCGGAACGGGCTCAGCGGCCCGTCGAGCAGGTCCTGCGCGAACGGTGCCCACGGCGGGGTGAGCGCACCGGTGTGGCCGAACGTGATCAGCGCCAGGCCGATCACCAGCCCACCGCCGAGGAACAGCCGGTGGGGGTTGCTGCGCTGCACCGCGCCGACCAGCCCGACGACCGCCACCAGCACCGTGGCGATGATCGCGGCGGGGGCGGTGAGCAGCACCCAGCCGGCCGTCCACTCGGGGCCGTCCGGGCCGGAGATGCGTGCCACCCACTGGGTGGTGCCGCGCCACGAGTCCAGCAGCGAGGTGGCCGACGTGGTGAACGCGCTCGACTCGATCCAGTCCAGGAACGGCGGGCTGTACCGGCCGAGCACGAGCAGGGGCACGACCCACCAGAGCGATGCCAGCCCGATCGCCAGCACCCACCAGCGGATCAACGCGTTCTTCCGCGGTCCCTTGGCGCGCGTCAGCAGCCACCAGGCGGGCAACGGCAGGATCGCGAGCGCGGCGGCGGCGTTGATCCCGCCGGCGAACAGGAACGCGACCCCGGACGCGGCGGCGGCCCGCCGTGGCGAGCCACGGCGGGCACCCAACACCAGCGGAGCGAGCACCCAGGGTGCGACCGCGAACGGAATGACCTCGGACGAGACTCCGCCGAGCTCGGTGAGCATGCGGGGTGCCAGCGCGTACGTCAGCGCGGCGATCACCCGAACCGTCGGCGTACCGATCCGCAGCGCGTTCAGCAGCCGGTAGGTACCGCCCCACGCGCCGACGAGCAGCGCGGCGAACCAGAGCCGCTGCACCATCCAGGCGTCGATCTGCAGGACGTCGCCGAGCACGAAGAACGGGCCCATCGGGAACAGGTAGCCGTAGGCCTGGTTCTGCAGCTGACCGGCGTAGCCGGTGGGGTCCCACAGTCCGAGCGCCCGGCCGAGGAAACCGACCGGGTCGACGACCAGGTCGAGCTTGGTGTCGGCCGCGATGTCGCCCGGCTTCTGCAGGAAAGCCAGGACGACGAGCGCGAGCGCCACCCCGATCAGCCGGACCCGACGGACGGTCGGCGAGGTGGGCGGCGCAGCCCGACGGGGCGCGCGATCCGCCGCGCGCTCTTCGGAGATTTCGTCGTCAGGACCGGTGACCGCGGTGGCGGTCACCGAACCCTCAGCACGAGCACGAGGTTCCAGGTCACGATCTCCCGTACACCAGGCACGTGGACCACCCACTTGAAGCCATCGGGGTGATAGCGCGGCACGATATCGAGGATCTCGACCCTACCGTCGGCGCGGCGTTGTTTGGCCCAGCGGATCATCTCTCCCGCCGTGATCCGGAAGAGGCTCTCGCCGAACACGTTCTTCGGGGGGTGTCCCTGCTTCCGGCTGTACCTGCGAGCGGCGTAGCGGCCGCCGAGGTAATGCCACGGAGAGGTCTCGTGGCCGCCGTGCGGGCCCCACCAGAGCATGTACGAGAGGAACACGACGCCGCCCGGCTTGGTCACCCGGACCATCTCGTCCGCCATCAGCTCCGGCTTGTCGACGTGCTCGAGCACGTTCGACGAGTAGCAGACGTCGATCGCGCCGGTCTGGATCGGCAGCGCCATCCCGCTGCCGAGCAGTGTGCCCGGCCCCGGCTCGGTGCGGGCCGCCAGCTCACCGGCGTCGGCGTCGATGCCCACGTAGCGGGCGCCGATGCGGCGGAACGCGTCCGCGAAGTAGCCGGGGCCACCACCGACGTCCAGCACGGTCTTGCCGTCCAGGTCGGCGTACCGGGCGACCTGGCGGGCCGAGTCGGCCGCGAGCATCCCGTAGAAGTAGTCCGGGTCGGTCTGCTCGACCCGGAACGCGCGGAACAGCGCGAGCGAGCGGCGGAGCGTTCCGTGCGGCGGTACGACCAGCTGGCGCCCGTCGGCTGCGATGCCGGTCGAGCTCCCTGAAACGTCGATCAACGCGATTCGTCCCTCCGGACGGGCCAAGTGTCGTACGGTGTCGCGGCAAGGTTACTGATTGGTAGGGAGACGCGTGGTGGAAACCGCTGCTCTACCCGCCGTACTCATTCTGAACTGGCGGGATCTTCGCAATCCCGAGGGCGGCGGCTCCGAGCTGTACGCGGAGCAAGTCGCCGCGGCACTGGCCCGGCGGGGCCACCCGGTGACGATCATGTGCGCGGCGCACGAGCACGGCAAGCCGGAGGAGGTCACTCCGGACGGCGTCCGGATCGTGCGCCGCGGCGGCCGTCACACCGTGTACGCGAGAGCTGCCTGGGAGTACTTGCGCGGTCGCTTGGGGCGGCCGGCCATGGTGGTCGACGTCCAGAACGGACTGCCGTTCCTCTCCCGGCTCTACGCGCGGACACCGGTCGTACTGCTCGTGCACCACGTCCACCGCGAGCAGTGGCGGGTCGTGCTCGGCCCGGTCGCGGCCCGGTTCGGCTGGTGGGTGGAGTCCTGGTTATCACCTCGAGTTCACCGGACGTGTCGCTACGTAGCGGTCTCCGAGTCGACGCGGGGCGAGCTGACCGAACTCGGGGTGGACGCCGACCGGATCACGATCATCCACAACGGAACGCCGCCGCCCGACCCCCGGCCGCGGGCTCGCGCGTCCGCGCCGACCTTGCTCGTCCTCGGGCGACTGGTCCCGCACAAGCGGGTCGAGGTGGCGTTACGCGCCGTTCAGCGGCTGGCGGCCGAACATCCGGACGTCCGCCTGGTGGTCGCGGGGCAGGGCTGGTGGCTCGACCCGTTACGCGAGGAGGCCGCCCGGCTCGGGATCAGCGAGCGGGTCCGCTTCGCCGGTTTCGTCGACGAGGACGAGAAGCAGCGGCTCCTCGCCGAGTCCTGGGCGATGCTGGTGCCCTCGCTCAAGGAGGGCTGGGGCCTCTCGGTGATCGAGGCCGCCGCGCACGGGACGCCCGCGATCGCGTTCCGCAACGCCGGCGGCGTTGCGGAGTCGGTCGTCGACGGTGAGACCGGCTTCCTCGCCGACGACGAGGACGAGTTCATCGAGCACTGCGCCCGCTTGGTCAAGGACGACGGCTTACGGACGTCGATGGGCGAGGCCGCGCGTGCCCACGCGAGCCGTTTCACCTGGGACGAGACCGGCAAGCGATTTGCGGCGCTGGTCGACGAGATCACCGGCTGACGTACCGCCCAAGCGAGACCAGAGCGGGAGCCGCGCGGGACAACGGGACCGCGCGGCACCAGCGTCCAGCGGACGATTACGCGCTGTTATCCGCTAAGTACCGCATGCATTTCGGGACCGGTCTGCGAAGAATGGGCAACTCGCCCCGAGCGGGCACTAAGCCGCCAGCCAATTTGTCGCGACCGAATTGTTATCGACGAGCGAAGAAATCGTCGCGAGCGATTCCGTGCGAGGACACATCCCCGACAAACAGGATTTGGACCCCAGCGGGTCCGGACGGTGGCGCCCACGGCGATCCGTGGCGCGAGTCGGACGGCACGGACGGTCAGCCGGACGCGCGCACCGATGGAAAAAGGCCGACGCACCGCAGTTGATCAACTGCAGCAGCGCCGACCCTTACCCGGCAAAACCACTGGTCAGCTGCTCACTGTGAGCAGCAAGGCGACCAGTTTGTGACCTCAGCGGTGCCCGTACTGCACCAGCGGCTTGCTCACCGCCGGCGTGTTCTCGGGCGACTGCTTGCTGATGCTCACAATCCCGATGGTGGTCGCGACCGCCAGTACGACGCCGATCACGGCAGCGACGATGATCGAGAGAAACGAGCTCATTATGGCTCCCTCCACATATGAAGCGGTGGTGACGTTACCAAGCAGTAGGTCTGCGCGGGAAGTCTTGACCTGATTGCGCAGCCTGAACTCCAAATTCAGTTCGCTGCTCAGGTCAGTGCCTAGTCGCGCCGCCCTCCGCCCACGGTGGAAAACCTCCGCGATCTGATGAGGGCCCATGATGCCAAGGCTCCGAGCAGAACGCCAACGGCAACGGCGTACCCACCCGCGACCGCCGCTACCCGTACCGTTTCAGAGCCGCGCGGCGGTTCGACCGCTGACTCGGCCCGGTAGAGCACCAGCTCCGGACCGCTCCAGACGACCCGGTAACCGGCCAGTGCGGTCGTCGGCACCGGTCCGGGCGTCCCGCGCTCCACCAGGACCCAGCGGATGTCGGCGGTGGTCAGCGACCGTCCCGCCGCCAGCGCGGCCCGGACGTCGGCGGCCCGGCCGCTCTCGCCGCCCACCACCCCGTCGCCGCGGCCGATGTCCACGGGCAACGCGTCCTCGACCACCACGTCGAGTGGGAGATACCGCGGCGCCGGGTCGAGCACCGTGCGGTTCCCGTTCCAGCCGAACGCCCGGAACGTCGAGAACGGCAGCACGGCCACCTCGCCGTGGGGATCGGCGGCCAGCGTCTCGGCGACCCGGTCCCAGTCGTCCGGGTACCGCACGCCCTCCAGCCGCCCGACGCCACCCCAGGCCAGGTCCGGTAGCGCGACCACCGGGTAGACCAACGCCGCGAGCAGCGCGCCGACCGCGATCGGCCCGGCGTTCCGCGTCCGCATGGCGTCCGCCAGCCTCTCGACGCCGAGCGCGAAGCACACCGCGAGCACCAGCGCGAAGGGCGCCAGGAACTTCTGCCCGTCCCGCAGCAGGCCGGCGCCGGGCACGTGCGCGACGAGGAAGCCCAGCACCTGCCCGCCGCCGGGCAGCGCACCGGCCGCGGCGATTCCCAGCGCCCCCGCCGCGACGACGGCGAGTGCGACGGCCGGTCCGCGCCCCCAGGCGCGCACCAGCGGGCGGAATCCCGCTACGGCGACCGCGAGCACCAACAGCGTGAACAGGGGCGCGACGACGGTCGTACGGCTCGCCGGGACCACCTCGGCATTCCAGATCCCGCCGAGCCCCAGCAGCGCGCCGAGCGTCCCCGACCAGTTCTCCGCACGGGCCGCGAACGCCGCGACGCCGTCCGGGTCCGATACGGCGCTCACCCGCGCCACCGCTCCGGCGACCACCCAGGGGGCGTTGAGAGCCAGCACCGCCAGCGCCCACCCCGGCCGCGGCCCGGTGACCGGGCGCGCGGCGTCCGCCGGCGCGGCGTCCTTGGGCTCGGCGTCCGAGGGCTCGGCGTCCGCCGGCTGGGCGTCCGCGGGTTGGGCGTCCGCCGGCTGGGCGTCCGCCGGCTGGGCGTCCGCCGGCTGGGCGTCCGCGGGTTGGGCGTCCGCGGGTTGGGCGTCCGCTGCACGCCGGAACGGCCAGCAGAGCACCACGGACGCGGTGACCGCGGCGACCAGCCCACCGGTCGGGGTGAGCGCGGCCAGCGCGCACCACCCCACGACGGGTGCCGGGTGCGCGCCGGAGCGGGCCGCCCGAGCGGCCCGGACGATCCACGGCAACGCAGCGTAGCCGAGCAACAACCCCCAGTGTCCGATCAGGAGACGCTCGGCGACGAACGCGTTCCACCCGTACGCCGCCCCGGCGACCAGCCGGACGAGAAGTCGCTCGCTCGGCACCAGCCGCGCCGCACCGACCACCGCGAGCCAGACGATCGCGACCAGCACGGCGTGCTGCACCAGCCAGCCCGGCACCACGGTGGTGAGCAGGGCGAGAACGGCGTCCTGGGGCACGGCGCGCGGCAACCCGTCGCCCCAGCCCAGCGACGCCGCCGAGAACGGGACGCGCGGGGTGGCGACCATGTCGTAGGCCAGCACGTATCCGGGGCCCAGCGCCGGGCCGAGCATGAGGAGCACGAGGACCGCCGCAAGCGCATACTCTGCCGCGCGTCGAGTCACGTGCCCTCCGCGTTGTCGATCTGCCGCCGACCGGCCCGTAACCTACCCGCGAGTAGTTAGGCTGGGGCACTTTCCGGATACCGGAGTGTCACGGTATCCGGGGCACGACAAGTGCGAGGAGGCACATGTCCGAGCCGCAACCGGCCAGCATCGCCGCAGCACGCTTCGCCGCCGGGGCCACGCTGGTCGCGGTCTCCGCGATGGCGGCCAACGTGCTCGCCTACGGGCTGCGGCTCGGCGGGAACTGGCTGCTGGAGACCGACGAGAACGGGGCCCTCGGCGCGCTGATCGCGCTGCTGACGGTCGCGACCGTGCTCCAGGTCGGTACCCAGACGGTGGCCGCGGTTCGCACCGCGCGCGGGACCAGCGACCCCACCCGCCTGGTGGCGACCGGTGTCCGATTGTCGGTGGGGACGTCCGCCGTGCTGGTGCTGGCCTCTCCGCTGATCGCCGCCGTGCTGCACCTGCCGAGTGTCTGGCCCGCGGTGGCGCTCGCCGCCGCGGTGGGGCCGCTCAACGCGGCAGGCATCCACCTGGGGCTGCTGCAGGGTGCCGAGCGGTTCGGCCGACTCGCGGTGCTCACCGCCGTCGTGGCGGTCGGACGCTCGGGCGGCGGACTCATCGGGCTGGTGGTCGGGCGCAGTGCGTTCACGACGCTGCTCGGCGTGGCGATCGGCGGCGCGCTGGCGCTGGTGGGCGCGTACGCACTCTCCCGGCCAGTGCGGCTGGGCCCGGGGGCGGGTGCTCCGCGGATCGGCGAGGTGCTCGGTGCGTGCAGCGCGATGCTGGCGATGCTCGCGCTGGTCAACGCGGACCTGCTGCTGGCCAGGGCGGTGCTGCCGGCCGAGGTCAGCGGTGAGTACGCGGTGGGCGCGATCCTCACCAACGCGGCGTACTGGGCCCCGCAGGTCGTGGCGGTGGTCGCGCTGCCCCGGCTGGCACAGGGGCAGCGGCGCGCCTTGCTGGTCAGCACGGTGGTGGTGGGAGCGGCCGGCCTGATCGGCGTACTGGCGACCGTCGTGGCGGGTGACCTGGCGGTCCGGGTCGCGGGCAAGGGCGAGTACGCGGGCCTGGCAGACGACGTGTGGCTGTTCGCCGCGGCGGGGGCCGGGTGGGCCCTGGTCAACCTGTTCCTCACCGCGCGGATCGCGGCCGGTTCCCGGTGGGTGGCGGCGCCGCTCTGGGCGGCGGCGGCCTTCGAGGCGGTCGCGGTGCTGGCCTGGCGTCCGTACTCCCTCACCCACACCGCGGTGATCGCGCTGGTGACCGCGATGGGCAGTGTGCTGGTCGCGGTCCTGCTGCTGCGTTCCGGCTCGTCGAGCCCTCGTCCGGCGCCCGAGCCCGCCAGCGTCCTACCCACCTGACGGTCGCGCGCCCAGTTACGCCGAATCCGCCTCCACGACCGCCGTGGAAGCGGATTCGGCGTAAATCCGCGGAACCGCCGGCCTTACTGGACTTCGCGCTCGGCGGGCCACTGGCCCGGGATGAACACCGGGTCGAACCCGGTGGCCTTGGACGTGCCGCGCATCGCGATGCCCAGGTCGACCAGCGTCGGCCGGGTACCGGTGCGCACCCAACGGTCGAGGTTGCTCACCGCCCCGACCCGTTCGTCGGTCGTGAAGTTGCAGTGGCCGGCGCCGTACGGCGCTCCCTTGCCGGTGTACTTGGGCGGCGGCGTCGTATAGATCTGCATCAGGTCACCGGTGCGGCCGGTCGTCCGCAGTGCCCGGTTGCCGAACACGGTCTCGTTCTGGACGATCGCGGTCGCGTCGTACCCGGTGTGCACGGTGAGCGTCGGCACCCGCAGCTTGCCGGTCGGGTCCCCCAGCGCGTCCGCCGCCTTGCGGGCCGCGGGGTCGGCGGCGATCCGCGACGCCTGCTCCAACTCGGCGAGGTGACCCGGCAGCCCGCCCGGGTTGATGAAGTTCATCTCCTCCTTCTCCTTCGCCGAGACGCGCTGCCCGTACTTCGCGGTGACGTTGGTCGACGGGTTGCCCCCGACCCGCTGCTCCAGGTCGTACCGGACGACCGTGGCGTAGCCCATGACCTCGAAGAGGATGTCCATTCCGGCCTGGATGCGCGACTCGATCGTCGCGTCGTCGTGCTTGCGGGACTTCCACACCTGGTTACCCAACGCGCTGACCAGCATCAAGCGCCCGAGCGTGTCGGGCCCACTGGACAGTGCCGTGGTGGCGCGGCTCCGCATCTCCGTCCAGGTCGCCTTGGCGTCGGCGTAACTGGTGAAGCCGGTCAGCTTCATCTCCGGGTAGAGCAACGTCTTGAACGCGAACGCGATGTCCAGCGCGAGGTCGAAGTTCGGGTTCGTGCCGGCGAGCGTCGCGCACATCGGGAGCGCGCCGTCGACCCAGTCCTCGCGCTCGGCGAGCAGCTCGGTGACGACGCCCCCCATCGACTCGCCCCAGACGTACGTGCGGGTGGGGGCGCCGACCGTCCGCCGGAAGAAGTCATAGAGCTGCTGCCCGGCCTGTACGCCCTCGCGGATCGCGTACCCGTTCTTCGACCAGGACGAGCCCGCCAGCGCGTAGCCGGCCTCCAGCAGCCGGTTCGCCGCGCCGTTGTCGCCGGCCACCGGCGCGTCGGTCCGCGGCTCCGCGAACGCGGGCGGGAACGGGTCGGCCGAGCGGAACTCGTGGGAGTAGAGCAGCAGCGTCCCGTTCCAGACCTGCGGTAACCGGATCTGGTACCGGACGCCCTCGATCTCGCCGCTGCAGGCGATCTCCTCGCAGTCACGGAACGACCGGGGAGCCGTCGGGTCCTCGTCGCCGGCGGCGGTGCATCCGGACACCGCCAGAATCAGCGTGATCACACAGCTGAGCGCGATGATGCGCGGCAGCGGTCGGCTGGCTGCTTTACGCGCGAGTAAGGACATGGCGGTGAGTGTGGCATGACGTTCCTTCTCGTGCCGCCGGTACCGAGGTGGCTCGTCCGGCATCACAGAGGGGTAACACACGATTCCCTCGCCGGGGGCGGGGTATGTGGGGCGCGAGGCGCGGTGTCCGCCGCGTCTGCCCGTCCTGTCCGGGAGTACGCAATGACCATCCCCGTCGGACCGTCGGCCGGCACGCCCGCGAGCGCGAACGACATCGACCGGACGCTGCTCGCCAGCTACGGCGACTACCTCTCCGCACAGCGTGCGGTCGACTACCTCTCCGACCAGAAGTTCCCGGTGGAGCACACCGCGATCATCGGCACCGATCTCCGCCTCGTGGAGCAGGTGATCGGCCGGATGACGTTCGGCAAAGCCGCCGCGGCCGGCGCCGGGTCCGGTGCGTGGTTCGGGCTGTTCTTCGGGCTGCTGCTCGGCATCTTCACCGACAACAGCTTCGGCGGATGGATCGCGCTGATCCTGACGGCCGTGTTGATCGGCGCGATCTGGGGCGCGATCTTCGGCTTGGTGGCGCACTCGCTCACCGGAGGCCAGCGGGACTTCGCGTCCCGCAGTTCCCTAGCGGCCGGCCGCTACGACGTCCTGGTCTCCAGCGCCCGCCACAGCGAAGCCAGCCGCCTGCTGGAAGGCCTGCGCTGACGCCGCTTCCGCGGGTAGCCACCGCGCTCTCCGCGACGCGCTAGGGATGCGGGCTGCGGCGCTAGGCGCGTTGCCGTTGCTTGAACCTGGAGCCCGTCCAGGGCGGCGCTGGCAGTCGAGCGGGCCGACGCCGTGACATCAGGTGGGCCGTCACAAGGAGGCCCGCTCGTCTGTCAGCGTCGTCCTGGACGGGCCGCCCACTAGTGGGCGGCGTCGTCCCAGGTTCGGCCGGAACCCACCGACACGTCGAGCGGCAGGTCGAGGGGGAACGCCGCGCCCATCGCGTCGCGCACCAGCGTCTCCAGCGTCTCCCGCTCACCCGCCGCGGTCTCGAACACCAACTCGTCGTGCACCTGCAGCAGCAGCCGCGACCGCAGCCCCTCCTCGCGGAGCCGCCGGTCGACCGCGAGCATCGCCACCTTGATGATGTCGGCCGCCGATCCCTGGATCGGTGCGTTGAGCGCCATCCGCTCGGCCATCTCGCGCCGCTGGCGGTTGTCGCTGGTCAGGTCGGGCAGGTACCGCCGCCGCCCCATCATGGTCTCGGTGTAACCCTCTTGCCGCGCCCGGGCGACCACTTCGGACAGGTAGTCGCGCACGCCGCCGAACTGCTCGAAGTAGTCGGTCATCAGCGCGCGGGCCTCTTCGGTCGTGATGCCGAGCTGCTGGGAGAGCCCGTAGGCGGACAGCCCGTACGCCAGCCCGTAGTTCATCGCCTTGATCTTGCTGCGCTGCTCGCCGCTGACCGCGGTCGGCTCGACGCCGAACACGCTCGCCGCGGTCGCCGCGTGGAAGTCGTGCCCGGACGTGAACGCCTCGATCAGCGTCGGATCGGCCGAGAGGTGCGACATGATCCGCATCTCGATCTGGCTGTAGTCGGCCGTGAGCAGGGTCTCGTACCCCTCTCCCACGATGAACGCCCGCCGGATCCGCCGCCCCTCCTCGGTGCGCACCGGGATGTTCTGCAGGTTGGGATCGGTGGACGAGAGCCGCCCGGTGGCCGCGATCGTCTGGTTGTACGTGGTGTGGATCCGGCCGTCGTCCGCCACCGTCTTCAGCAGACCGTCCACGGTGGTCTTCAGCTTCGCCACGTCGCGGTGGCGCAGCAGGTGCTCCAGCAGCGGGTGCTCGGTCTGGGCGTAGAGCCACTGCAGCGAATCGGCGTCGGTGGTGTACCCGGTCTTGATCCGCTTCGTCTTCGGCAAGCCGAGCTCGTCGAACAGGATCACCTGCAGCTGCTTCGGCGACCCGAGGTTGAACTCGCGCCCGACGACGCCGTACGCGGCCTGAGCGGCGGCCTTGACCTCGGCCGCGAAGTGGGCTTCCAGGTCGGCCAGGTGCGTGGTGTCCGCGGCGATGCCCACCCGCTCCATCTCGGCCAGCACCTTCACCAGCGGCAGCTCGACGCCGGTGAGCAGGGCGGTGCCGCCGCGCTGCCCCAGCTCGGCCTCGAGCGCGTCGGCCAGCTCACGAGTGGCCTGGGCCCGCTCCATCAGGTGGTTCTTCGCCGAGCCCTCGTCCAGGCCGTCGAGCGAGAGCTGCCCATCGCTCGGCCCCTCGGCCCGCAGCTCGCGGCGGAGGTAGCGCAGCGTGAGATCGGTCAGGTCGTACGTGCGGTTGTCGGGCTTGACCAGATACGCGATCAGCGCGGTATCGGCGGTGACGCCGTTCAGCGTCCAACCGCGGGCGGACACCGCCAGCAGCGGCCCCTTGACGTCGTGCACCACCTTGGGCCGCGCTTCGTCGGCGAGCCAGGCGGCGACCGCGACCTCGTCGGCGGCGGTCAGCTGCGTCGGGTCGAACCAGGCCGCGGCACCGTCGGCGCCCGCGATACCGATCGCCCGGATCTCCCCGGTGCCCCGCGCCCACGAGCCCTCGAACGCGACCCCGGTACGGACGCCGGCCGGTGCGTGCGATGCCAGCCAGGGCGCGACCGCGTCCGGGCCGAGTACTTCGCCGGCCACCTCGATCGTCGAGTCGGCCTCGGGCTCCGCGGCTTCCAGCGTCGCGTAGAGCCGGTCACGCAACACCCGGAACTGCAGTGTGTCGAAGACCTGGTGCACCTTCTCCCGGTCCCACGAGCGACGCTCCAGGTCGGGAAGGCGCAGCGGCAGCTCCAGATCGGTCAGCAGCGCGTTGATCTGGTAGTTGCGCAGCACGTCGGCGAGGTGGGTGCGCAGGTTCTCCCCCGCCATGCCCTTGACCTCGTCGACGTGCTCGACGAGGCCGTCCAGCGAGCCGTACTGGGTGAGCCACTTCGCGGCCGTCTTCGGCCCGACCTTCGGGACGCCGGGCAGGTTGTCGCTCGACTCACCGACCAGCGCGGCCAGGTGCCGGTAGAGCGTCGGCGGCACGCCGTAGCGGGCGACGACCTCGGCCGGGTCGATCCGGGCCAGGTCGGAGACGCCCTTGCGCGGGTAGAGCACCGTCGTCTGGTCGTTGACCAGTTGGAAGGCGTCGCGGTCGCCGGTGCAGATGAGCACGTCGGCCCCGGCGGCGTTGGCCTCGGTGGCCAGCGTCGCGAGGATGTCGTCGGCCTCGTACCCCTCCACGCTGAGGAAGGGGATCTGGAGCGCGTCGAGGATCTCCTGGATCAGGCTGACCTGACCCTTGAAGTCCGACGGTGTCTCCGACCGGCCCGCCTTGTACTCGGCGTAGGCCTCGGTGCGGAACGACGTGCGCGAGACGTCGAACGCGACGGCGAGGTGCGTCGGCTTCTCGTCGCGCAACACGTTGATCAGCATCGACGTGAAGCCGTACACCGCGTTCGTCGGCTGGCCGGTGGTCGTGGAGAAGTTCTCCACCGGCAGCGCGAAGAACGCGCGGTACGCCAGCGAGTGGCCGTCGAGTAGGAGCAGGCGGGAGGCGGTCTGGCTCACGGCCCCGAGCCTAGTCGTGACCCCCGACATTTCCCCGCCCGGCACTCAATCGCCCGGCACACGGGGCTGTCGTCGTGGCGCACCGATCCCACCCCCACCCGCCGAATTCCGGACGGTTATCGTCGGACCGCGGCCGGTCCACCGCCGGTCGGAAGGGAGTACCCGTGTCCGACACCCAGCAGGCCGCCGCGCCACTCGACCCGACCCGGCCCCGCCCGGATCTCGCCGATCCGGCCCAGCAGGCCGCGGTCGTGGAGAGCCTCAACACCCACGCCGGCGAGCTCGCCACGAAGCTCGGTATCCGGATGGTCGAGGCTCGGCCGGAGCGGCTGGTCGCGACGATGCCGGTGGAGGGCAACCGCCAGCCGTTCGGCCTGCTGCACGGGGGCGCCTCGGCGGTACTCGCCGAGTCGCTCGGCTCCTACGCCGCGAGTCTGAACGCCCCCGACGGTCGGGTGCCGGTCGGCGTCGACCTGAACGCCACCCACCACCGGTCGGCGCGCTCCGGCGTCGTCACCGGCGTCTGCACTCCGCTGCACCAGGGCCGCACCACCGCGACGTACGCGATCGACATCACCGACGAGACCGGCCGCCGGGTCTGCACCGCTCGGCTCACCTGCCAGTACGTCAGTCCGAAAGCCTGAGGACTCCCGGGAGGCCGCGGGCCGGCCGCAGCGTGATCGCCGCGTGCAGCGCCATCCGGTGTCCCGGGTCCACCTGGATCTCCCAGCGACGCGCGAGGACGGCGAGTGCCAGCACGGCCTCGGTCCACGCGAACGACTCACCGATGCAGATGCGGGTGCCCGCACCGAACGGGTACCAGACACCGCGCGGCACCCCGGGGTTCTCCTCGCTGAACCGACCGTCGGCGTCGAGCCACCGCTCGGGCCGGAACGCGTCCGGCTCCGGCCAGAACCGCGGGTCGCGGTGCAGAACGAACTGCGAGGCCAGCACCGTCGACCCGGCAGGCGCGACCCACTCACCCAGCGTGAGGTCCTGCTCGGCCTCCCGCTCCAGGATCCACGCCGGCGGGAACAGCCGCAGGGTCTCGGCGACGACCGCGTAGGCCCGGTGGAGTTCGCGCAGGTCGCCGTAGCCCGCGTCGCGGTCGCCGAGCGCGTCCGCGAGCGACTCCCGGAGCGCGGCGGCCTCTCCCGGGTGCTTCGAGAGCAGCCAGAACGCCCAGGTGAGCGCCAGGGCCGTGGTCTCGTGCCCGGCGAGCAGCAGGTTCATCGTCTCGTCGTGCAGCGCGGCGTCGTCCAGCGCCGCACCGTTGTCGCGAGCCCGGCGCATCTCGTCGACGACGCTCTCCCCGCCGGTGTCCACGGCCAGGATGCGCCGGACGACCGCGTGCAGGTTGTCGGCCGCTGCCCAGAACCGCTGCGGCGCTTCCAGCGGCAGCTTGAGGTACCAGGCGCCGCCCGGCACCATCATCGCTTCCCAGCCGCGCAGCGCGAGCGTCAGCTCCTTGCCGACGTGCTGCCACTGAGCGTCCAGATCGGACCCCAGCACCGTGCGGCCGATGATGTCGAGCGTGAGCCGGGACATCTCCCGCGCCAGGTCGACGTGTTCGCCGTCCCGCCAGCGCGCGTCGGCCGCGCGGGCGGCGTCCACCATGCCGGTGGAGTACCCCGCCATCCGTGCGTGCGCGAACGCCGGGTTCACCAGCCGACGCCGCGGCAGGTGGAGCTGCCGCCGCGCGGTGATCAGGCCCTCGCCGAGCACGATGTTCGCGGCGCGTAGCGCCTCGCCCTTGTCGACCTTCCGGCCGTCGGTCACCAGCACCTGGCGGACCAACTCCGGATCGGAGACCAGGTACAGGTGGCGTCCGAGTACCCCGAGGTACGCGACGCCCGGCCAGCGCCGGGCGGTCGCGCGCATCATCCACGGCAGCTGCTCCCGGCGGAACCCGGCCAGCCGGTCGAGCGAGAACCCCGGCCCGGGCGGGAGCGATAACCCGTTCCGGGTGGTGGCGCGACGCCGCTCGCGCTGCTCGATCACCGGCCCGATCCGGACGCTGGTGCCCGACCGGGTCCGGCCGGTGGGCATCTCGACGCTGGTCACCATGGTCGCCTCCCGCACGTGTCGGTACCAGACGGTACCATTGCGGACTGGCGCGCTTCGAGCTCAGTCGAGCCGGCGCAGTGGAACGAACTTCCCGCCGTCCATCCGGTACGCCCAGACGATGTCGCTCTCCACCTCGCCGCGGGCGTCGAACGAGAGCGGCTTGGTCAGGCCCTGATCGGAGTAGGCGTCCACGAACGCCAGGACGTCGGCGCGCGTGGAGCGGCCGGCGCCCACGGCGGCGAGCAGTACGTTCGCGGCGTCGTACGCCTCGGCGGTGTAGGGCTCGGGTTCGGCAGCGAACGCCTCCACGTACGCCGAGCGGACGCTCTTCGGCAGCTCGGACACCGGCAGGCAGCCGCAGGTGACGACCGTTCCGGTCCCGCTGGTCCCGGCGGCGCGAGGAAAGGTGTCGGCCAGCATCGCCCCGCTGCCCACCAACGGAATCGCGCTACCTCCGGCCTCGGTGAGCTTCTTGCGCAGCAGGCCGGCCTCGACGGAGTAGCCCGCGTAGTACACCGCCTGAGCCTTCGCCGCGAGGATCGCCTTGGTCACCGCGGCGAAGTCGGTCTGGCCGCCCTTGACGGTGCCGGTGCCGATCACCGCTTTCCCCAGCTCGGCGCGCATCGCGTTCGCCATCACGTTGCCGTACTCGGAGTTCTCCTGGACCAGATGGATCCGCGTCAGCCCTTCGGCGGCGAGGTACCGGGCGGTCGGCGCTACCTGCTGGGTGTCCTCGCCGAGAACCCGGTGGAACGTTCGCCACCCTCTCCTCGAGAGCGTCGAGGAGGTCGCCGAGGAGCTCACCAGCGGAAGGCCCGCCTTCTCGAACATCGAGCCGGCGCCCACCGCCTCGGCGGAGTACGCCGGTCCGATCAGACCGACGATCGACGGGTCGGCGATGATCTTCCCCGCCTCCTTCGCGGCCAGGTCGCGGTTCCCCTGCGAGTCGAACTCGGCCAGCGTCACCGGGCACTCCGGGTGCTCGGCGTTGTAGGCGTTGACGGCGAGCTCGGCGCCGTTGAAGAGCGGGACGCCACGGGCGTAGGCGGCGCCGGTTTTCGGGCCGAGAACAGCCAGTTTCCGACCGCACGCCGGGCCGGCCGTCGGCGAGGCGCCGGCCGGGGTCCCGGACGGCGATCGGCCGGGCGCCGCCTGCGCGGCCGCGGTGGGGGTGCTCTCCGAGGGGGCCGTCGTTCCGGCCGCGTCGACCGACTCGGACTCGTCGGTCCGGTTCGTCAGAACGGCACCGGCCACGACCGCGAGCGCCGCCACTACGGCGGCGACCGCCCACCACCGCCGGTGACCGGTGCGGGTCCGCGGCTCCGGTACGCCGGTCTCCGACGGCGGCGACGTCGGAGACGCGGCCGCCGAGTGCGCGGGCGGTGCGGACGGCTCGGCCGCGGCGAGCAGGGCCCCGCGGGCGACGACGAGTTCCGGGCTCTCCACGACGGTCGGCGCGACCCCGAGACGCCGGAACAGCAGCGTCGACGCCAGCGGGATCCGGCTCGATCCGCCCACCAGGAACAGCCCGGCGATCTCGGTGACCCGGGCGGCCCGGAGTGCCGCCCGGGTAGCGTCCACCGTCTGGTCGAGCAGTGGCCGAGCCAGGTCGTCGAGCTGCTCGCGACCGAGCGGCAACTCGTCGCCGAGCAGGGGCACGTGCAGATCCGCCGTCGACGACCGGGAGAGCATCTCCTTGGCGGTGCGGATGTCGTCCCACAGCAGCCGGGAGGCCCGCCGGTCGCCCGCGGTGACCGGCGACTCCAATCGGCCCCACGCGATCCGGTCCCGGCTACGGAACGCCGCACCGAGGTGGGCGAAGATCGCCGCGTCGATGTCGAGCCCGCCCAGATCGGAGAGTCCCTCGGCGGCCAGCACCTCGAACCCACTGTCGGTCCGGCGGACGACGCTCGCGTCGAACGTGCCACCCCCGAGGTCGTAGACGACCGCGGTCTCCCCCGTCGCGAGCCGGACGTCGGGCAGCGTGAGGAAGCCCTGGGCGGCGGCGACCGGCTCCGGCACGAGTGCGGGCTCACCCAGCCCTGCGGTGATCACCGCGCGGTGCAGCAGGTCCAGCCGGCGCGGTCCCCACGACACCGGGTGGGTGAGGACGACGTCCGCGGGCACCCGGCCGGCAACGCGCACGGCCTCCGCGACGACCCGACTCAGCACCGCGGCGAGCAGCTCCGCGACCGGGATCTCCCGGGTGCCGAGCAGCACCGTGCCGTCGTCGATCCGGCGCTTCGGGTTCGGTTCCAGACACTCCGGCCGGGTCCGCGCCGAGTGCAGCGCGTCCCGGCCGGTCAGCAGCGGGCCGTCCGGGTCGGCGAACACCGCGGACGCCAGCAGCGGCGATCCGTCGAACAGCAGGGACTCCACCCGGCCATCGGGGTGGCGCAGGACCGCCACCGTGTTCGAAGTTCCGAAATCGATGCCGAGCGCATAACCCGCGGGTGCCACCCCGGCAGGTTAACGGTGTGCCCGATCGCCCCTTACAGCACCTTCGAGAGGAACGCCTTGGTGCGCGCGTGCTGCGGACTGTTGATGACGTCGCGCGGCGGGCCGGCCTCGACGACCACCCCGTCGTCCATGAACACCAGGCTGTCGCCCACCTCGCGGGCGAACCCGATCTCGTGGGTGACGACGACCATCGTCATGCCGTCCTGGGCCAGCCCACGCATGACGTCGAGCACCTCGCCGACCAGTTCGGGGTCGAGCGCGGAGGTCGGCTCGTCGAACAGCATGAGCTTCGGACGCATCGCCAGCGCCCGGGCGATCGCCACCCGCTGCTGCTGGCCACCGGAGAGCTGGCTCGGGTAATTGTCCATCTTGTCGGCGAGCCCGACCCGGTCGAGCAGCGTCCTGGCCCGTTCCCGTGCCTCCGACTTCTTCTCCCGCTTCACCTGCACCGGCGCTTCGATCACGTTGGCGAGGACGGTCTTGTGCGGGAACAGGTTGAAGCGCTGGAACACCATGCCGATGTCGCGTCGCTGCGCCGCGATGCGCTTCTCGGACAGCTCGTGAAGTTTGCCGCCGCGCTCCTGGTAACCCACCAGTGCGCCGTCGACCCAGAGCTTGCCCGCGCTGATCTTCTCCAGATGGTTGATGCAGCGGAGGAACGTCGACTTGCCGGAGCCGGACGGGCCGAGGATGCACATCACCTCACCGGGGTCGACCCGCAGGTCGATCCCCTTGAGCACTTCCAAGTGGCCGAACGACTTGTGGACGTTGTCCGCCAGGACCATCGGGGTCTTGGTTGCGGTGTCAGTGCTCATCCGGCCGCCGCACTCCCTTTGCTCTGGCTGGCGTTGATCCCCATCGTCCGCACCCGGGTCCGGGTTGCCGTACCGAATCCGCGGCCGAAGTAACGCTCGAGGAAGTACTGACCGATCATCAGCACGCTGGACAGCGCGAGGTACCAGAGACAGGCGGAGACGAGCATCGGGAACACCTGGAACGTCCGGGTTCCCACCGCTCGGAGCTGGAAGAACAACTCAGCCAACGGGATGGCCGCCAGCAGCGAGGTGTCCTTCAACATCGCGATCGTCTCGTTGCCGGTCGGCGGAACGATCACTCGCATCGCTTGCGGCAGGACGATCCGCCGCATGGCGCGCCCCCGGGACATGCCCAGAGCCTGCGCGGCCTCCGCCTGGCCCGGGTCGACGGACTGGATGCCCGCCCGCACGATCTCGGCCATGTAGGCACCCTCGGAGAGCGCCAGCCCGATCAGGCCGGCGACGAAGGCGGTGAGGAAGTCGTTGGCGTCGACACCGAAGATCCGGCCGTTCAGGTCGATGCCGAGCAGGTCCCCGATCTGCCGGTCGAACGGCAGCCCGATCTCGAACTGCGCGTACAGGATGCCGAGGTTGCCGCAGAGGATCAGCAGCACGAACCGGGGAATCGCGCGGAAGAACCAGGTGTAGAGCCACGCCACCGTGGAGAGCACCGGGTTCGCCGAGAGGCGCATCACCGCGGCCACGATGCCGAGCCCGACACCGACGATCATCGCGAGGACGGTCATCTTGATCGACGTCCAGGCACCCTCGAGGATCGGGTCCCGGAACATGTGGTCGAACATGAAAGACCAGTTGAATGCCGGGTTCGTCAGCAACATGTTGACGAACATCGCGGCCAGCACCACGATCACCGCGACCGCGACCCAGCGTCCGGGATGCCGGACGGGTACCGCCTTGATCGGCTCCGGACGGACCCGCTCGGCGGACGCCGTCGTGGCGCCCGCCGAGGTGTCGTCCGCCGAGGAGCTCTCCTTCGGGGACGTCACGGCCGGATCAGGGGTTGACAGCCGGGTCGGTGATCGCGCCGGCCTCGACGCCCCACTTCTCCAGGATCGTCTTGTAGCTACCGTCGGCGATCAGCGCCTTGACGGCGTCCGCCAGCGCCTGGCTGAACTCGTCCTGGCCCTTCTTGACCACGAAGCCGTACGGCGCCGCCTCGTAGATGTCGCCGAGCAGCTCCAGCTGGCCGTTGGTCTGCTCGACCGCGTACGCGGCGACCGGGGAGTCGGCGAGGGTCGCGGCGTTCTTACCGGACACGACGGCCGCGGTGGCCTCGTCCTGGCCTTCGTACTGGTTGATCGAGATCGCCGGCTTGCCCGCGTCGGTGCACTTCTTCGACCGGGCGGTGATGTCGTCGACCTGGACGGTGCCCTGCTGCACCGCGATCTTCTTGCCGCAGGCGTTGTCGATCGTGAGCTTCTCCGGGTTGCCCTTCTTGGTCGCCCACTGGGTCCCGGCGTTGAAGTAGCTGATCATGTCGGCGGCCTGCTTGCGCTCGTCGTTGATCGTGAACGACGAGACACCGATCTCGTACTTGCCCGAGCCGATGCCGGGGATGATCGCGTCGAAGTCGGCGGTCTGGAACTCCGCCTTCAGACCGAGCTTCTGGGCGACCGCGGTGAACAGGTCGACGTCGAAGCCCTGGATCGTCTTGCCGTCCTCGGCGAGGAACTCACTGGGTGCGTACGACGAGTCCGTTCCGACCAGGATCTTGCCGTCCGCCTTGATCGCGTCCGGCACCTTCGCGGCCAGGTCCGTGTCCGCCGAGGCGGTCGGTGCCGGCGAGGATTCAGCCGTGTCACTGGGGTCGTCACCACAGCCGGCTAGACCGGCCGCGACGGCGGCGAGCACGGCGACGGTGGCGAACATTCGACGGCCACGACCGACGGGGAGCGAGCGCATTGGTGTTACCTCCCGGAGGGGAACTGCCGCCGGGTCAGGGGAACCGACGGAACCGCCGCCGACCGAGAGGCCGACGGTCCTACTGCCACCAGCTGCGGTGACTGGTGATCGTGCGGCCCGCGAGCCGGCCTCGGCACTGAGCCGGCCCGCGGGGTACTGCGGTGTTGCTAAGCCACGCCGAGATAGGCGGCCTTGATCGCCGGGTCGCCGAGCATCTCACGACCGCGCCCGGACTTGACGATCGAGCCGGTCTCGAGGATGTACGCGCGGTCGGCGATCGAGAGCGCCTGCTGCGCGTTCTGCTCCACGACCAACACCGTGGTGCCCTGCGCGTTGATCTCCTTGATGATCGAGAAGATCTGCTGGATCAGCATCGGAGCCAGACCCATCGACGGTTCGTCGAGCAGCAGCAGTCGCGGCCGGGCCATCAGAGCCCGGCCGATCGTCAGCATCTGCTGCTCACCGCCGGACATCGTTCCCGCGGTCTGCGTCCGCCGTTCCTTCAGCCGGGGGAACAGCGTGAACACCCGCTCCAGGTCGGCGTCCCTGGCAGGGCTGCGCCGGTCCTTGCGCGCGTACGTGCCCATGTCCAGGTTCTCCATCACCGACATTCCGGGGAAGATCCCCCGGCCCTCGGGCGCCTGCGAGATGCCCCGGGTCACGCGGAGGTCCGCGCGCAGGTTGGTGATGTCCTCGCCGTCGAAGGTGATCCGGCCGCGGCTGGCCGGCCGGAGACCGGAGATCGCCCGCATCGTCGTGCTCTTACCGGCGCCGTTGGCGCCGATCAGCGTCACGATCTCGCCGTCGTCGACCTGGATGCTGATGCCGTGCAGCGCCTCGATCCGGCCGTAGGCGACCGCGAGGTCGTCGATCTCAAGCAACATCGGTCGGCTCTCCTTCCGGCACCCCGAGGTAGGCGGCGATGACCGCTGGGTTGTCCCGGACCTCGGCCGGGGTCCCCTCGGCGATCTTCTTGCCGAACTCGAGGACGACGATCCGGTCGGTCACGCCCATCACCAGGCGCATGTCGTGCTCGATCAGCAGGACCGTGTAGCCCTGGTCGCGGATGGCCCGGATCAGGTCCATCAGCTCGGCCTTCTCCGCCGGGTTGAAGCCGGCGGCCGGCTCGTCCAGGCAGAGCAGCGTCGGCTCGGTGGCCAGCGCCCGGGCGATCTCCAGTCGACGCTGGTACCCGTACGGCAGGTTCCGGGCCGCGGCGTGCGCCAGGTCGGCGATGCCGACGAACCGCAGCAACTCCATCGCCCGCTCCCGGCCGTCCCGCTCCTCGCGGAAGTGCCGAGGGCTGAGCCGGAAGATCGCACCGGGAACGCTCGTCTTGTGGCGGGCGTCCGCGCCCACCATGACGTTCTCCAGCGCGCTCATCTCCGGGAACAGCCGGATGTTCTGGAACGTCCGGGCGATGCCGAGCCGGGTGATCTGGTACTTCTTCCGCCGGCCGAGCTTCTTCCCGTCGAACCAGACCGTCCCGTCGGTGGGCTGGTAGACGCCGGTCATCACGTTGAAGCACGTGGTCTTCCCGGCACCGTTCGGCCCGATCAGACCGAGGATCTCGCCCCGGTTGATCGCGAAGTCGACGCCGTCGAGCGCGGTGACACCGCCGAACCGCAGCGTGACGTTCCGCATCTCGAGGAGCTTCTCACCGACGCTGACGTGCGCCTCCGGCTCCGGCAGATCGACACTCTCGTCGATGGCCGGGGGCGGGGCGTCCGGCAGGATCCCGTCGGGCGCCTCCGCGGCGTCGGGCGTCAGCTCGGGGTGGTCAGGCGTTGACACCGACGGCCACCTCCTTCTTCCGGTCAGCAAGCTCGGTCGCGCGGCGTCGGCTGGGCAGCAGGCCCTGCGGACGGAACACGCTCATGACGATCAAGGCGATGCCGAACGCGAAGTACCGCAGCGCCTGGATGCCATCCCCGATCTCGTCGAACACGTACGGAGCGATCGCTCCGACCAGCACGGTGAGGAGCGCACCGACGAAGATCCCCGCCACGCGGGCCCCCTCGGCCTGCGCCGTACCGATGAGGCGGATCAGCACGATCCCCACGATCAGGACGACGACCACCGAGCCGACCAGGAGCCGCGTCGGGTTCTCGCTACCGACGTCGGTCACGATCGAGTGCAGCTGCGTGCCGACGCCGATCGCGACGGCGAGCCCGAGGACGCCGCCGCCGAACGTCGCCGCGGCCCGGAGGCTGGTGGCGAACAGCGTCCGGCGACGCGAGATCAATGTGACGGCCAGCGCGATCACCAGCACGACGAACCAGGCACCGAACAGCGACTCGTCGAAGCCACGCAGGCGCTCGGGCACGTAGACCACGATCACCGCGCCGAGGATGACGCCGAACTTGTTACCCGACCCGCCGATGACGACCGCAGCCAAGAACAAGATCGACGTCAGGACGTCGAACGTGTCCGGGTTCACGAAGCCCTGCCGGCTGGCGAAGATGCCGCCGGACAATCCGCCGACCGCGGCACCGATCGCGAACGCCCAGAGCTTGAAGCGGAACGTCGGAACGCCCATCAGCTCGGCCGCGTCCTCGTCCTCCCGGATCGCGAGCCAGGCCCGGCCCACCCGGCTGCGCTCGAGGTTCGAGACGAGCAGCAGGACGAGGATGATGACCGCGAGGATCAGCCAGTAGAACGGCGTGATGTCGACGACGCCGAACAGCTTCGAGCCGTCGGCCCTCTCCCCCGGCGGCTTCGGGATGTTCGAGACTCCCGACCGGTTGCCGAGCGGGCCCGAGTTCACGATCGTCAATCGGACGATCTCACCGAAGCCGAGCGTCACGATCGCCAGGTAGTCGCCGCGCAGACGCAGCGTCGGACCGCCGAGGATCACGCCGGCGACCATCGTGAGCGCGATACCGATCGGCACACAGATCAGCCACGGATACGCGGTAGCAAGGTCGCTGGACGGCGAGCCGAAGACCGCGACCGTGTACGCCCCGATCGCGAAGAATCCGACGTACCCGAGGTCGAGCAGGCCTGCGAACCCGACCACCACGTTCAGCCCGATCGCGCACAGCGCGTACACGCCGACCAGGAACAACACGCCGGAGAAGCTGGTGTTCGGCGTGCCGATCACCGGAATACCGGAGCCGGTCGACTCCCGCAGGTTCGTGTCCAAGACCGGCAGGAAGATCAACACGAGCAGCAGCAGCGCGGGCGGTACGTACCGGGCCGGCTGCGGAAGCCCGCCCCAGCCGCGGCGGAACGCTCCCATCGCCGCTTCGCGCCGACCGGCGATGCCGTCGGCGACCCGGAGCAACGGCGACCCGGGGCGGGGCGCCGTCGTCGTCGTGAGGGTGTCCTGAGTCATGCCCGTGCCCTCCCCAGCGACTCGCCGAGCAGACCGGTCGGACGGAACATCAGCACCAGGATGAGGAAGACGAACGCGATGACGTCACGCCAGCTCGAGCCGATCACCGCCTGGCCCCAGTTCTCGATCAAGCCGAGCAGCAGCCCACCGAGCAGCGCGCCGCGCAGGTTACCGATACCGCCGAGCACGGCGGCCGTGAAGGCCTTGAGCCCGAGCAGGAACCCGGCGTTGAACTTCGTGGCGCCGAACCGCAGGTCGTAGAGCACCGCGGCGACGCCGGCCATCAGGCCACCGAGTACGAACGTCCACGCGATGACGCGGTCCTTGTTCACACCCATCAGCGCGGCGGCGTCCGGGTCCTGCGCGACGGCGCGGATGCCGCGGCCGAGCCGGGTCCGATTGATGATCGTGTCGAGCAGGATCATCATGCCGAATGCCACGACCACGATCAGGATCTGCAGGTTCGTGATCGACGCACCGAAGATCTCGAACTGCGTCGACGGATCGATCAGGTTGCCGACCGGGACGTTGTCGCGGCTGTAGAAGACGCCGAACGCCTCCGAGATCGCGATCGACGCGCCGATCGCGCTGATCAGGAAGACCAGCGGCGGTGCGTTCCGCTTGCGCAGCGGCCGATAGGCGACGCGCTCGACGACGAGCGCGGTGGCGCCGGATGCGGCCATGGCGGCCACGGTCGCCGCGGCGATCGCCGCTATGACGATCGCAGCGCTCGGCACCGCCTCGTCCGCGCCGACACCCACCAGTCGAAAGGTGAGGATCGCCGCGAAGGTGCCGGTGACGAACACCTCGGAGTGCGCGAAGTTGATCAGGCGCAGAACGCCGTAGACAAGGGTGTACCCCAGGGCAACGAGCGCATAGATCGCTCCCTGGGTGAAGCCGGTGACTGTGAGTTCACCGAAATTATCGATCAGTGCAGAGAAGTTCATCTGCCAGAGTTCCAACCGGTGGGTTCGGGGACGGGGCGACGCCGCCGTTCGTGGCGGCGGCGGTCGGACTCGCACGACGAAGGCCGGGTGCCGGAGGTGCCGGCACCCGGCCTCGTCGTTTGATCAGGAGGAGCTCATGGGGACGGTCTCAGCGGACCGTCCACCGAGTCTTACTTGATCTCCTTCAGCGCGACGATCTTGCCGCCCTCGAACTTGTAGGCCCAGACGCCCTTGTCGGCGACCTCACCCTTGTCGTCGAACTTGAGCTGCTTCGTGATGCCCGGCTTGTCGTAGGCCGCCACGAACGCGAGCATGTCCGCGCGGGTCGCCTTACCGTCCTTGATGCCGTCGAGGAAGATCGTCGCCGCGTCGAACGCCTCGGCCGAGTAGGTCGACGGGTCCGCGTTGAACTTCTTCTTGTAGTCCTCGAAGAACGTGCCCGGGGCCTTCTCCGGCGGGAGGCACGGGCAGGTCACGATCGTGCCCTCGGCAGCGGCGGTACCGGCGCTGTCGACGAACTTGACGTCCTTGGTGCCGTCACCGGAGATCATCGTGATGGCCTGGCCACCGGCCTGGGTCAGCTGCTTGCGGAGCAGACCGGCCTCGTCGTAGTAACCGCCGTAGTAGAGCGCGGTGGCACCGGACGACTTGATCTTCGTGACGACCGCGGAGAAGTCGGTCTGGCCGTCCTGGACCGTGTCCGACCCGACCACGACGCTGCCGAGGTCCTTCTTGACGATGTCCGAGAGGCCCTTGCCGTACTCGGAGGCGTCGTCGACGACGTAGACCTTCTGCGCCTTCAGGTCTTCCTTGATGTACTTGACGGCCTGCGGGCCCTGGGCGTTGTCGTTGCCCAGAACGCGGTGGAAGGTCTTCCAGCCGTTCTCCGACAGCAGCGGGTTGGTCGCCGAGGCGGAGACGATCGGGAGGCCGGCCTCTTCGAACGTCGGGCCGGTGGCCTTCGTCTCGCCCGAGAACGCCGGGCCGATGACGCCGATGATCTTCTCGTCCTGGACGATCTCCGGGACGACCGTCGAGGCCTTCTCCGGCTTGCCCTCGGAGTCGTACTTCTTCAGCGTGACCTTGCAGTCCGCGTTCTCTTCGTTGTACTGGTCGACGGCCAGCTGCGCACCGTTCGAAATGTTGATGCCGAGCGCGGCGTTGTCGCCGGTCTGCGGGCCCACGAACGCGACCGTCAGGCCGCAGGCCTTGTCGCCGCTGGCGGTCGCGTCGCCATCGTCATCACCGCCGCTGCTGCAGCCGGTTGCGGCGAGCGCGATAGCGGCGCTGACCGCCGCAACGCGCGCGAGGTTGCGAAGACGCACGGGTAAACCTCCACCTAAACGTGGGCACGCGATCCGCCACCGCTGCTGGCACGGATCCGCATCCCCCTGTGTGGGAGGGACTATAGGAGTGCCGCGATGCCTGAGACCAGCCTTGCCGGGCGTCGTAACACCAAAGTGACCCGAAGAAACCTACGGAGGGGGGCGAACTGCCCCTTCTCGCACCTCAGAGCGTAGATCGTGGCCCTGAGTAACCGTCCCGTCGTTACCGTATCGGGACGTCCGAGGTCCGGCGTTCCGGACCCCGGACGGCGATGCTTCGCTAGCCGTTGGCGCGCTGGGTCTGCGTCTCGACGATCGTCTCGGCGACGAGCTTCATCGTCGTCCGGCGGTCCATCGCGGTCCGCTGGATCCACCGGAACGCCTCCGGCTCGGTCATGCCCTGCTCCTGGAGCAGGCCCTTGGCGCGCTCGATGACCTTCCGGGTGGCCAGCCGCTCGGTGAGGTCGGTGACCTCCTGCTCGAGCGCGGTGATCTCCGCGAACCGGGAGACCGCCATCTCGATGGTCGGCAGCAGGTCCTTCTTCTGGAACGGCTTGACCAGGTACGCCATCGCGCCGGCGCTGCGAGCCCGCTCGACCAGGTCACGCTGGCTGAACGCGGTGAGAATCACCACCGGGGCGATCCGGTCGCCGGCGATTCGCTCCGCGGCGGCCAGGCCGTCGAGCACCGGCATCTTGACGTCCAGGATCACCAGGTCGGGACGGAGTTCCTCGGCCAGCTCGATGGCCTTCTGACCGTCGCCTGCCTCGCCGACCACCTCGTAACCCTCTTCGATCAACATCTCCTTCAGATCGAGGCGAATCAGTGCCTCGTCCTCGGCGATGAGGACGCGTCGCGTCGGGGCAGCGGCTTCGGCCGCAGCCGGGTCAGACGCTGGAGACTCAGCCATGGGGCCTCCCTTGGGTTGACGTGGAGCCGGGCGCGCGTGCGAACACGGTCTGGGACCGTGCGACGAATACCTACGGCTGATGGTGCCTGCTGGCGAGCAGCGTACCGGGCTAAGCTGTCAGGGCTTTCGTATGCGGGTCCACCTGAACGGTCGCCGGTACTTCCGGCTGCCCTGGTCAGCGTGTGTCAGTTGCCGAAAGCGCGCTACCGGTGGTAACTCATTCCCCGGAAGCGCCGGGATGGAGGAATGGCAGACTCGGACGCCTCAAAAGCGTCTGCCCGAAAGGGCGTGCGGGTTCGAATCCCGCTCCCGGCACCGACACACCAGTGGCCTGGTCGCTCGTGCGACCAGGCCACGTGGCTTTCGCCCGCGTCGGCGGCGTCAGGCCGGCGAACCGATGCGGTGGACCCGAACGGTGTTCGTGGCGCCTGCGGTGTTCGGCGGCGTGCCCGCCACGATCACGACGCTGTCGCCCGGGTGGGCCCACGCCGCTTCCTGCAGCAGCGAGTCGACCTGCTCGACCATGTCGTCGGTGTGCTCGACCGACGGTGAGAGAAACGTCTCGACGCCCCAGGACAGCGCGAGCTGGTTCCGCACGCTCGGCAGCGGGGTGAACGCGAGCAGCGGTAGCGCGGTGTGCAGCCGGGCCACCCGGCGGACGGTGTCACCGGTCAGCGTGAACGCGACCAGCGCCTTCGCCTCGATCACCTCGCCGATCTGCCGGGCCGCCGCGGCGATCGCACCGCCCTGCGTCTTCGGCGCGTGCTGCAGAGCAGGCACCGGGGTCTTGGACTCCTCGACCGTCTCGATGATCTTGGCCATCGTGCGCACGGTCAGCACCGGGTAGCGGCCGACGCTGGTCTCGCCGGAGAGCATCACGGCGTCCGCACCGTCGAGAACCGCGTTCGCGAC
Source organism: Cryptosporangium minutisporangium (assembly GCF_039536245.1). Lineage (NCBI taxonomy): Bacteria > Bacillati > Actinomycetota > Actinomycetes > Cryptosporangiales > Cryptosporangiaceae > Cryptosporangium > Cryptosporangium minutisporangium. The sequence continues at coordinate 45,870 of NZ_BAAAYN010000026.1, forward strand.
GTCCGACGCTTCCGCGCGGGTCGGCCGGGAGTTCTCGATCATCGAGTCGAGCATCTGGGTGGCGACGATGACCGGCTTCGCGTTCTCCCGGGCCATCTGCACGGCCCGCTTCTGGACCAGGGGAACCTGCTCGAGCGGCAGCTCGACGCCGAGGTCACCGCGGGCGACCATCAGCCCGTCGAACGCCAGCACGATCTGCTCGAGGTGGTCGACCGCCTCCGGCTTCTCGATCTTGGCGACGACCGGCACCCGCCGGCCCTCCTCGTCCATGATCGCGTGTACGAGCTTGATGTCGTCCGGCGAGCGGACGAACGACAGCGCTACCAGGTCGACGCCGAGCCGGAGCGCGAAGCGCAGGTCCTCGGCGTCCTTCTCGGAGAGCGCCGGGACGCTGATCTTGACGTTGGGCAGCGAGAGGCCCTTGTTGTTGCTGACCGGGCCGCCTTCGAGGACCAGACACCGGATGTCGTTGCCCTCGACGCCGGTGACCTCCAGCGCCAGCTTGCCGTCGTCGATCAGCAGCCGGTCGCCGACCGAGACCTCGGCGGCCAGCTTGCGGTACGTGGTGGAGACCCGGTCGTGGTCGCCGACGATCTCGTCGGTGGTGATCGAGACGACCTCGCCGGTCTTCCACTCGGTGGAGTCCTCGGCGAACCGTCCCAGACGGATCTTGGGGCCCTGCAGGTCAGCGAGAATGCCGATGGCCCGGCCGGTCTCCTCAGCGGCCTCGCGGACCCGCTGATAAACCCCTTCGTGGTCGGCGTGGTCGCCGTGACTGAAGTTCAGCCTGGCGACATTCATACCGGCGTCGACCAGCGCCCGGAGGCGCTCCGCCGACGCTGTCGCCGGTCCGATGGTGCAAACAATTTTGGCTCGACGCGTCATGAGGTCAACCTAGCCCTCGTAGTGAACCGATTCACATCCCTCCCGTGGACGAGGGGTGGCAGCTACGGTGCTATAGCTTTACGCCGCGCTTGTGAACCGGTTTAGGGTCATCCTTCTAGTGATGCCCGGTTTTCTCCCGATCGGCACGTGGGAAGTCGGGGCAGTTCCGAGCGCGAGCGGCGAGCCGGCGTGGGCGGGCCGGCCGGGGCCGGGCCGCATGGCCGGGTGGCGGATATCCTGAGCCCGTGGCCGCCTACGAGTACCGGTGTCGCGAGTGCCAGACCGTCTTCGAGGTCCGGCGCTCGATGCACGAGAGCGCCCCGTCCGCCGTGCCCTGTCCGAGCGGGCATCTCGACACGAGCCGGGTGTTCTCGGCCGTCGCGGTGACCGGCGTCGGCGGCTCCACCGCCCTTCCGGCAGCCTCCGCCCCGGCCGGTGGGGGCTGCTGCGGCGGCGGCTGCTGCGGCTAGCGCGCGCACTGCACCGCCGCTGCTGGCATGAATGGTTGTCGCCGTTTCGGGTGACCGCCGAGATGGTTGTCGTGCCTGCCGTGCCATGACACGGACAGCGCGACAACCAATCCCAGCGCCACCCCGACAGCGCGACAACCACCGCACGCGCCACCCCGACAGCGCGACAATCACGTCCTTGCGCCCCGGTCACGCCTTGGGGTTCGTCAGGTCGTAGACCGTCTGGTTCCCCACCGTGGTCGCGGTGAAGTGCTCCGCGACCCAGGCGCTGATCTCGCTCCCGCCCCGTCGGTTGCCGCCAGGACCGCCCTGGTCGCCCGTGCCGCCGCCGATGAAGTAGTGGATCTTGCCCTGCTCGACCCACTCCGTGAACTGGGCGAGCGTCGGCGCCGGGTCGCCGCCGCTGAACCCGCCGATCGGGATGACCGCCCGGTCGCTCTCCAACTGGAGGCCGGCCGCGCTCTGCGAGCCGTTCGCGGCCGCGGCCCACTTCGTCGTGGTCTTCGCGAGCAGCGCCACCAGCGCGGCGTTCGTGCCGCCGCCCTGCCGGGTGAACGTCGGGCCGCTGCCCTGACCGGGCTGCTGCGTCGCTCCTCCCGGGGCTTGCGGCGCCCTGCCGGGCGCCTGGGTTCCGCCGGGCGCCTGGGTTCCGCCGGGCGCCTGGGTTCCGCCGGGCGCCTGGGTTCCGCCGGGCGCCTGGGTTCCGCCGGGCGCGGCGCCTCCGGGGAAGGAGCCCTCGCCACGCCGCAGGAACCCACCACCCGGACCGCCGAATCCGCTGCTGCCCGCCGGCCCCGCGGTCGGGGTGGAGCCGTTGTGCGGCGTACCCGCCGTCGACGCCGCGTAGGCCGCCGGTCCGGCCAGTACCGCGACCGCACCGACCGCGGCCCCGACCACCGCGACCCGCCGCGTCAGCCGCACGCCGACGAGGAGGACGAGCACCGACAGCGCGGCCGCGCCCAGCACGGCCCACCGCAGCCACGCGTTCCAGTCGGCCGCGCGGCCGAGCAGGTTCCACGCCACCGCGGCGGTCACGGTCACCAGCCCCGCCAGAACCACCCGCGCCACGAGCTGATCCCGGACGCGCCAGAGCTCCCGCCCGCCGACCGCCAGCACCGCGGCCACGCCCGGCGCCAACGCGACGTTGTAGTACGAGTGGAAGATGCCTTCCATGTAGCTGAAGACGCCCGCGGTCACCAGCAGCCAGCCGCCCCAGAGGATCAGCGCCGCCCGGGTGCGGTCGGTCCGCGGCGCGCGTCGAGTGATCCAGACGCCCGCGACCAGCGCGATCAGGGCCGCCGGGAGGAACCAAGCGATCTGCGTCCCCATCTGGTCGTTGAACAACCGGGTGAGGCCTGCCTCACCGCCGAAGCCACCACCGCCCATGCCTACACCGGGACCGTTGCCTCCGCCGGAGACGACCCGGTCGAGGCCGTTGTAGCCGAACGCGAGCCCGAGCTCGGTGTTGTCACCGGACCCACCGATGTACGGACGGCTGTCCGCCGGCCAGAGCATCGTGGCGACGATGTACCAGCCGGCGGAGATCACCAGCGCGAGACCGCCCACCAGCAGCTGACCGATCCTCCGCCGGACGCCGGTCGGCGCGCACACCAGGTAGACCAGGGCGAGCGCCGGGAGCACGAGGAACGACTGGAGTGTCTTGGTGAGGAACGCGAACCCCAGCGCGACGCCGGCCAGCGCCAGCCACCCGGTACCCGCCCTGCTCGCCGCGGCGTCCAGCGCTCGGACCACGCAGTACGCCGCGGCGATCATCAGCAACACGAGCAGGGCGTCCGGGTTGTTGAACCGGAACATCAGGACGGCGACCGGCGTGACCGCGAGCAGGGCCGCCGCGGCGAGGCCCGCCGCCGGGCCCGACCAGCGGCGGACGGCCGCGTAGAGCAACCAGACCGACGCCACGCCCATCAGTGCCTGCGGCGCCAGCATGCTCCAGCTGGAGAAGCCGAAGATCCGCCCGGAGAGCGCCATCACCCAGAGCGCGGCCGGCGGCTTGTCGACCGTGATGACGTTGCCCCACTCGGACGAGCCGAAGAAGAACGCGGTCCAGCTCTTCGTCCCGGACTGGACCGCGGCGGCGTAGAAGTCGTTGGCCCAGCCCGAGGCACCGAGGTCGGAGAGGTAGAGGACCGCGGAGGCCGCCAGGACGAGGACGAGCACCGGCCGGACCCAGGCAGGGTCGTCAGTACGTCCGCGGACGATCCGGCGCCGGACCGGTGCCGCCGTGGCCGACGGCGGGCGAGGAACTCGGTCGGTAGTTGTCTCCAGCACGCGCCCGACGATCGACGGCGAACCTGACGCCGAGCTGAGACGCCGTGAAGAACCCGATGTGTATCAACTGACCGAGCGCACCCGCTGTGTTGACCTGGAGCCCGTCCAGAGCGGCGCTGGCAGTCGAGCGCGCCGACGCCGTGGCCTCAGGGTTTCCGCCATGAGGCGCGCTCGCCGGTCAGCGTCGTTCTGGGCGGGCCGCCCTCAACGAAAAAGCATGCAGGTGGTGGTTGCGTGGGCCAGCAGCCGCCCGGCCGCGTCGGTGACCCGGCCTTCCGCCGTGGCCACCCGGCCGCCGACGTGGATCACCTCGCCGACGCAGGTCAGCGTCCCGGCGTCCAGGCTCACCGCGCGCACGTAGTTCACCTTCAACTCCAGCGTGGTGTAGCCGACGCCGGCGGGCAGCGTGGTGTGCACCGCGCAGCCCATCGCCGAGTCGAGCAGCGTGGCGTGGATGCCGCCGTGCACGGTGCCGAGCGGGTTGGAGAACTCGGGCTTCGCGTCGAGGGTGAAGACCACCCGGCCTTCGTCGACCTCGGTGAGGTTCATGCCGAGCAGGGTGGCGATGTTCGGCGGCGGGGCCTTGCGGTCGCTGATCGCCCGGATCAGCTCGAGCCCGGAGTAGCCGGCCAGGCCGTGCAGCGCGGACGGGTCCGCCTGGCCCGGGCGGGGCGGCGATGGCTCGGTCGTCGTCACGGTCTCTCCCCTGCTCGAAGTAAGTTCTGTTTCAGAACGTAGCAGGCAGAACCGCCAGTTCGAGTAGGATCCCGGAACATGAGGTGGTCGGAGATCGGCGCCGAGCGGTGCTCGGTCGCCCGCACGCTGTCCGTGATCGGGGAGCGCTGGACGATGCTCGTGCTGCGCGAGGCGTTCCTCGGCGTGCGGCGGTTCGAGGACTTCCAGCAGCGGACCGGGGCGTCCCGTCCGGTGCTGGCCGATCGGCTCCGGCACCTCACCGCCGACGAGGTGTTGGGCCGGCATCGGTACGCCGAGAAGCCGGACCGGTACGAGTACCGCCTCACCGCGAAGGGCCTTGATCTGTATCCGGTGATCGTGTCGCTGATGAGCTGGGGCGACCGCTGGATGGACGACGGCAGCGGTCCGCCGCTGCGGCTGACCCACCTGGACTGCGCCGGCCCGCTCTCGCCCACGCTGGCCTGCGGGACGTGCGGCGTGCCAGTCACCGCGCGCGACGTGCGCCCCACCCCCGCCTGACCGCGACGCCTGCCCGGCGGTCGGTCACCGCAGGCGGGCGCGGCACCCCGCCGAGTCAGAGCGCCGCGGGCGGGCGTCGCACGTCGTCGGATCAGAGCACCGCCACGGCGTACCCACCGAAGCCGATCGCAGCGACCACCGCCGCCGGGCCGACCCGGCGCAACGTCCCGCTCCACGGCGCCTCGAACCGGCGCGCGCCCCAGACCAGGGCCGCGAGCACCACGCAGTGCACCGGCAGCCAGACCAGCCGCCACCCGGCCCAGCCGAGCCCGTCCGGCAGCTGGTGCAGCCCGGGCAGATCGGCAGGCAGCGTTCCCACGGTGAGCAGCACCAGCGCGATCTGGTGCCAGCAGAACACGGTCATCGCGACGAGGTTGAGCATCGCCACCGCCGCCCACCGGCCCGGCACCCGCAGTGCGGCGGCGAGCCGGTCCCGCCCGAGCACCGCGAGGCCGCACTGCGCCATCGCCAGCGCCACGACCAGCAACGACGGCGGGTGCGAGTTCACCCGCCCGGCTCCCGGCACCCCGACGACGCTGGCCGGGTACTCGAACCACAGCACCAGCGACACCAGCAGCACCGCACCGACGGCGGCCACCGCCGCCGCTGCCCGGCGCGGCAGCCGCCCCTGTGCCCAGGCGACGCCGAGCACGTATGCGAACGCCCACCCCGGCAGGACGTTCACCAGGCCGACCCAGCCCGGGACGCCGTCGGCCCACGGCCCGTACCGCAGCGCGTCGACGACCGCGACCGTGACGACGAGCGGCAACGCCGCCCACGCCCCCAGACGGCGGACCAGCGCGACCACCACCGGCGTGAGCGCGGTGACGACCCCGTAGACCGCGATGAACCAGAGCGGCTGCACGACCAGGGCGGTCGTCGTGCGCAGCGTCCCGGCCGGTACCCCGGCGGCGGCGAGCAGCGGGAACGTCAACGCGAGGACGGCGGTCACCGCAACGACCGGGCGGGTCAGCCGGATCAGGCGGCGACGGATCCACCGACCGTACTCCCGCGTGCCCAGGCCCTGCGCCGCGGAGTAGCCACCGACCAGGAAGAACAGCGCGAGTAGCTGGAACACCCAGCTGAGCGGCGCGAAGTCCGGCAGCGCGGTGAGCGGGCTCCGGACCCGGAGCGCGCCTTCCGCGTCCGGGACCAGCGCCATCACCAGGTAGTGACCGATTACGACGCCGATCACGGCGAGTGCACGGAGACCGTCGAGCGCGCGGTCCCGGTCGGCCGGTGTCGCGGCCTCGATCCGAGTGGCCAGCGTCATCGCAGCGTCACCTCCGCCGCGCGGCCGAGGACGATGCGGGCGAGGTTCGCCAGCGACTCCGTGCCGTCGGTGTAGTACTGATCGTGGCCCTTCGCGGTGCCGGTGCGGAATATCTGCGCACCGAACGCCGGGTCGACCGGCGAGGTGCTGTGTCCCAGCCCGAACACGCGGACCGGTGGGGTGATCCGGATCGGGTCGTCCGCCGTACGTGCCGCCCAGACGCGTGCGGTGGTGCGCAGGTCGGAGGCCCGGTCGACGTCCATTCCGGGGGACGCGAGCGCGACCACCTCGTCGACCGGGGAGCCCGGCACCGCCCGTCCGCACACCACCGTGCCGTAGCTGTGGCAGAGCAGGCTGACGTGGGCCGGGGGGAGGCTGTGCAGGAACCGCCGCAGCGCGACGGCACCGGCGATCGCCCGGGCCGAGCCCACCGCGGCCAGATCGACCCGCTCCGGCGCGTCGTAGCCCAGCCAGACGACAACGGCGACGTCCGCACCGACCACCTCGCGTAAGCGGACCGCGTTGACCAGCGGCGAGACCCGTCTGCCGGACGGCCAGCGCAGCACGTTGTCGAGCCGCCAGCTGCTGCCGGGGACCAGCACCGCGATGTGCTCCGCCCGCTCCAGATCGCCGATGACCTGGACCACGCGGCCGTCGCCGCGCGGGTCGTACGCCAGGGTGCGGCCTGGGCGGGATTGCGGCGTGCTGCCGCCTCCTCCCGCGGTCGTGTCGGTCCGGACGCTGGTCGCCGCCACATCGGCCGCGCGGACGCCCCGCGCGGGGGCGGGGTCGGCCACGGAACCCGCGTCAGCCGCGGAAGCGGCGCGGGCCGCCGTGCCGTCGTCCATGGCGAGCGCGGCCTCGACGGTCGGAGTGGTCGCCGCCGCGAGCACACTCTCGTTCGCCTGGTAACGCAGAGTGAGCGGAACCCCGTCGAGGTTGCCGATCGTGGTCGGCGCGAGCCGCACCAGGTCAGCCCGCTGGCCCGGCGTCAGGCGACCGACGAACGTCGCCACCTCCGCGGGCGAGGCGGTGGCCGGATTCGGCACGTCTGCCGTGTCGAGTTCGGGGGCGATCGTGGCGACGATCCTGGTCCAGGCGTGGAGACCCAGCGGCTCCGGTGCCTGCGCGCTCGAATGGTCGGTCGCCCACCACCCGGTGGCCGCCACCGACCCGACGAGGATCAATCCGCTGAGAAGCATGACGATGCTGGCCTTCATAGCCTCAGACGGTAGGAATTTCCGCCGTCCGAATCGTCACGCTACGGAGTCGACTACGGCTCCCTCTCAGGTATCGGTCGCGTGAGCCGACGCCGATACCTGCGACCTCGGGGAACACCCGGAAGCGGCCCCCGAGCCGGGCTCAGCTCACCAGACCGCGCTGGTAGGCGAAGACGACGGCCTGGGTGCGGTCGCGCAGGTTGAGTTTCGTGAGGATGTGCCCCACGTGCGTCTTGATGGTCTGTTCGGCGAGGAACAGCTCCGCCGCGATCTCCGCATTGGACAGGCCACGAGCGATCAGCCCGAGCACCTCCCGCTCGCGCGGCGTCAGCTCGGTGACCGCTCCGCCGGGCAGGTCACGCTTCTTGCGGCGGGCGAAATCGCCGATCAGCCGCCGGGTGATGGACGGCGCGAGCAGCGCGTCCCCCCGGGCGACGATCCGGACCGCGGCGACCAGGTCGGCGCCGGGAGCGTCCTTGAGGAGGAAGCCGCTGGCCCCGGCGGAGAGCGCGTCGTAGACGTACTCGTCGAGGTCGAACGTGGTCAGGACGAGCACCTTGGGTGCGTCGTCAGCAGGGTTCTCGCCGAGGATCTCGGCGGTCGCCGCGATGCCGTCGAGCACCGGCATCCGCACGTCCATGACGATGACGTCCGGCGCGAGGCTCCGGGCCAGCTCGACCGCTTCCCGCCCGTTGCCGGCCTGGCCCACCACCTCGATGTCGCCGGCGGCGGTGAGCAGGGTTGCGAGGCCGTCGCGAATCATCACCTGGTCGTCGGCGACCACCACCCGGATCGTCATGGCCGAAACCCTAGCCACCCCGGTCGCAGCTGCCCGCCGAGCCCCTCCCACCCCGTAGGCGCGACGGGGGTGCGCTGACCGGTTCCTCAGCCCGCGGCTGACCCCACCGTGCCCGGCTCGGCCGCCGTCACCGGGGTGTCCCCGGTCGGGAGTACGGCGGTCACCGCGAACCCGCCGTCCGGGAGCGGGCCCGCGCTCATCTGGCCACCGAGCATCGTGGCCCGCTCTCGAATGCCCACCAGCCCGTGTCCACCGCCGAGCGAGGCGCGGTCGGCGACGGCGCTCCGGGCTTCGGCCTGCTGCCGGGCGTCCGCCGCGGTGTTGGTGACGGCGAGGTGCAGGGCCTGCGGCCCGTAGCGGACCTCGACCCGCACGGCGCTACCGGGCGCGTAGCGCGAGGCGTTGCTGAGCGCCTCCTGGACGATCCGGTAGGCGGAGACGTCGACGGCGGCCGAGAGCGGCCGCGGTACCCCCACCACGTCGGATCGCACCGTGAGGCCGGTGGAACGAGCCCGCTCCACCAGGTCGTCGAGCAGCTCCAGACCGGGCGCCGGCGCACGCTCGGCCGTGTCGTCGTCGGAGCGCAGGAGGCCGACGACCGTGCGGGTCTCGGTCAGGGCCTCGCGCGCGGCGCGGTTGATCGCGGCGAAGATCTCCGCGGCCGCGGGCGGCACGTCGGGCACCTTCAGCGGCGCGGCTTCGGCCTGGATCGCGATCATCGTCATGTGGTGCGCGACGACGTCGTGCAGCTCACGGGCGATCCGGCCACGCTCTTCGAGAACGGCTTGGCGGGCCAGGTCCTGCCGCCGCAGGGCACGCTGCTCGTCCAGGCGGGCCTGGACGCTGCGACGGCCGCCGGTGGCGTCGCCGAACAGCAGCCCGGCGAACGCGGCGGCGGTGAGGATGTAGCCCATCCAGAACGGCATCCCGGCCACCGCGCCGAACGCGAACACCGCGCCGGTGGTGAGCAGACCGGCGCCCACCCAGACCGGGCGCGGCGACGACGCCCCGACCATGACGAGCGTCAGCAGCATCGCCACGCAGGCGTTCACCGGCCAGGGCCAGACCGCGTCCGACCGAGGGCCGAGCACCACCGCCAGCGGGGTCAGCAGGACTCCGACGACCATGATCCGCCAGGCGAGCAGCGGACGCAGCGGCGCGACCACCACCGGGAGCGCGAGCGCCAGGGCGAGGAACGGTGCGACCAGCGCAGGCACCCGTAGCGCCAGCACCAGCTCGGCGATCGTCCCGGCGGTCAACCCGACGGACGCGAGCACCCAGAAGGCGATCAGTGCCCAGCGACGCCAGCCGTGGCCGGGCCACCACGGCCGGGCCTGCACCGGCTTGATCGGTGCGCGGACCGCCGCATCCCAGAGCCCGACGACATAGGACGACAACCCGGCCATGGTCAGAGCCTACGGTCACCGGTCACGCCGGGACCATCGCGCCGACCACGCGAAGGGCCGCCCCTCGCGGGAGCGGCCCTCGGCGGTAGTGCGAGTTACCGTGCGGTGAGCGCCATCGTGGTGGGAGCGATGGGAGCCGGGAGGAACGTCTCTCCGGCCAGGTGCTTGTCGACCGCGGCGGCCGCGGCGCGACCCTCCGCGATCGCCCAGACGATCAGCGACTGTCCCCGGCCGGCGTCGCCGGTGACGTACACACCGTCCGCCGTCGTCTTCCAGTTCGCGTCCCGCACCACACGACCCCGCTCGTCGATCTCGACGCCGAGCTCGTCGTAGAGCGGCCCCTTCTCGACGCCGACGAACCCCATCGCGAGGAACACGGCCTCGGCCGGGATCTCCCGGGTGCTGCCCTCGACCGGCACGAACCGCCCGCCCTCGGACACGACCTCGTGCAGGACGAGCCCCGTCACGTTGCCCTCGGCGTCCCCGACGAACTTCTCGGTGTTGACCGCGTAGACGCGGTCGCCACCCTCCTCGTGGGCGGAGGTGATCCGGTACAGCATCGGGTAGGTCGGCCACGGCATCGAGCCGGCCCGCGACGCCGGCGGCTGCGGCATGATCTCCAGCTGGGTGACGCTCTTCGCGCCTTGCCGGTGGGCGGTGCCGAGGCAGTCCGCCCCCGTGTCACCGCCGCCGATGATCACGACGTGCTTACCGCGGACGTCGACGTGGCCGGGCACGTCAGCCGGCGAGGCCCCGAGCGCCACCCGGTTGGCCGGCACCAGGTACTCCATCGCCGCGTAGATGCCCTTGAGCTCCCGGCCGGTAGCCGGCAGGTCACGCGGCACCGTCGAGCCGGTGGCCAGCACGATCGCGTCGAACTCGGCCTTCAGGTCCGCGACGGAGAGATCGGTCCCCACCGAGACGCCGGTGACGAAGCGAGTGCCCTCCGCCTCCATCTGCTCCAGGCGCCGGTCGATGTGCCACTTCTCCATCTTGAACTCGGGGATCCCGTAGCGGAGCAGACCACCGATCTTGTCGGCGCGCTCGTAAACGGTCACCTCGTGCCCGGCCCGGGTCAGCTGCTGAGCAGCCGCCAGCCCGGCCGGTCCGGAGCCGATCACCGCGACCTTCTTGCCGGACAGCTTCTCCGGCAGCTGCGGCGCGACCAGGCCCCGATCGAACGCGGTGAGGATCGTCTCGACCTCGATCTGCTTGATCGTCACCGGGTCGTCGGCGATACCGAGGACGCACGCCGCCTCACAGGGCGCCGGACAGAGCTTGCCGGTGAACTCCGGGAAGTTGTTCGTCGCGTGCAGCCGGTCGATCGCGAGCGACCACTGCCCGGTGCGGGCCAGGTCGTTCCACTCCGGGATGAGGTTTCCGAGCGGGCAGCCGTTGTGGCAGAACGGGATGCCGCAGTCCATGCACCGGGAAGCCTGCGTGCGCAGGTTGTTCTCGGGGAACTCCTCGTAGACCTCTTTCCAGTCCCGGATCCGGATGTCGACCGGACGCCGGGCGGGCAACTCCCGCCCGTGCTTGAGGAATCCGCTGGGATCAACCACGTGCCGCCTCCATGATCGCCTCGTCCACCGGACGGCCGGCGGCCTGGGCCTGACGAGTCGCTTCCAGGACCCGCTTGTAGTCGCGGGGCATGATCTTCGTGAACGACCGGACGTGCCGGTTCCAGTCGGACAGCAGCCCCTCGGCCACCGTCGACCCGGTCTCGTCCAGGTGCCGTCCGATCAGCGCGCGCAGCGTCGCGGCGTCGTCGGTCGAGAGCGTCTCGAGATCGACCATCCCGGTGTTGACCAGCACCGGGTCCAGGTCGAGCACGTACGCGATGCCGCCGGACATGCCGGCCGCGAAGTTCCTTCCGGTCGGGCCGAGCACCACGACCGTGCCACCGGTCATGTACTCGCACCCGTGGTCGCCGACGCCCTCGACGATCGCGGTCGCACCGGAGTTCCGGACGCAGAACCGCTCGCCGACCCGGCCGCGGAGGAAGACCTCGCCCGAGGTGGCGCCGTAGAGGATCGTGTTGCCGGCGATGACGTTCTCCTGCGGCACGAACGGCGCCTCGGGCGCCGGGCGCACGACGATCCGCCCGCCGGAGAGGCCCTTACCGACGTAGTCGTTGGCGTCGCCGAACAGCCGCAGGGTGATGCCGCGCGGCACGAACGCACCGAACGACTGCCCCGCCGAGCCGGTGAACGTCAGGTCGATCGTCCCGTCGGGCAGGCCCTCGCCGCCGTAGCGGCGGGTCACCATCGAGCCGAGCATGGTGCCGACCGTCCGGTTGACGTTGCGCACCGGGATCTCGAGCTTCACCGGCGAGCCGTCCAGCAGCGCACCCTCGCAGAGCTGGATGAGCGTGTTGTCCAGCGCCCGGTCGAGGCCGTGATCCTGCTCCACGATCTGCTTGCGCGACGCGCCGTCCGGCAGTTCGGGCACCGCGAAGATCGGCGAGAGGTCGAGTCCGTCGGCCTTCCACCGATCGATCGCGCCCGAGACGTCGAGGAGCTCGGCGTGGCCGACCGCCTCGTCGATCGAGCGGAAGCCCAGCTCGGCGAGGTACTGCCGGACCTCCTCCGCGATGTACTCGAAGAACGTGACGACGAACTCCGGCTTGCCGCTGAACTTCTCCCGCAGCACCGGGTTCTGCGTCGCCACGCCCACCGGGCAGGTGTCGAGGTGGCAGACGCGCATCATGATGCAGCCGCTGACCACCAGCGGAGCGGTCGCGAAACCGAACTCCTCGGCGCCGAGCAGCGCTCCGATCACCACGTCACGGCCGGTCTTGAGCTGGCCGTCGACCTGCACGACGATCCGGTCCCGCAGGTTGTTCAGCAGCAGCGTCTGCTGGGTCTCGGCCAGGCCGAGCTCCCACGGCGCCCCCGCGTGCTTGAGCGACGTCAGCGGCGCGGCACCGGTTCCGCCGTCGTGCCCGGAGATGAGGACGACGTCGGCGTGCGCCTTCGACACACCCGCCGCCACCGTGCCGACGCCGATCTCCGCGACCAGCTTCACGTGGACCCGCGCCGCGTCGTTCGCGTTCTTCAGGTCGTGGATGAGCTGTGCGAGGTCTTCGATCGAGTAGATGTCGTGGTGCGGCGGCGGCGAGATCAGGCCGACGCCGGGCGTCGAGTGCCGGGTCTTGGCGATCCACGGGTAGACCTTGTGGCCGGGCAGCTGGCCGCCCTCACCGGGCTTCGCGCCCTGCGCCATCTTGATCTGGATGTCATCGGCGTTCACCAGGTACTCGCTGGTGACGCCGAAGCGACCGCTGGCGACCTGCTTGATCGCGCTGCGCCGGGTCGGGTCGTAGAGCCGCTCGGCGTCCTCGCCGCCCTCACCGGTGTTCGACTTGCCACCGAGCTGGTTCATGGCGATCGCGAGGGTCTGGTGCGCCTCCATCGAGATCGAGCCGTAGCTCATCGCACCGGTGCTGAACCGCTTCACGATCTCCGAGACCGGCTCGACCTCCTCGATCGGCACCGGGGGCCGCTCGCCGGTCTTGAGCTTGAACAGCCCGCGCAGCGTGCCGGACTGGGCCGCCAGCTCGTCGACGGTCGAGGTGTACTTCTTGAAGACCTCGTACTGCCGGCTACGGGTGGAGTGCTGGAGCAGGAACACCGTCTCCGGGTTGAAGAGATGCACCTCGCCCTCACGGCGCCACTGGTACTCGCCGCCCACCTCGAGCCGACGGTAGGCGAGCTCGGTGACGTTCTCCGGCCAGGCCCGGCGGTGCCGCGCCTCGACCTCGGCCGCGATCGTCTCCAGCCCGATGCCGCCCAGGGTGGAGGTCGTCCCGGTGAAGTACTGGTCGACCAACTCCTGGGAGAGGCCGATCGCCTCGAACACCTGGGCGCCGGTGTAGGACGCGACCGTGGAGATGCCCATCTTCGACATCACCTTGAGGACACCCTTGCCGAGGCCCTTGACGTAGTTGCGGATCGCCTTCTGCGGGTCCATCCCGGCCAGCTCGCCGTTCGAGGTCATGTCCTCGATCGACTCGAACGCCAGGTAGGGGTTGACCGCGGAGGCGCCGAAGCCGAGCAGCAGCGCGATGTGGTGCACCTCGCGGGCGTCACCGGACTCGGCGATCAGACCGACCTGCGTCCGCGTCCGCTCCCGCACCAGATGGTGGTGCACAGCGGCGGTGAGCAGCAGCGACGGGATCGGGGCGAGGTCACGCGTCGAGTCGCGGTCGGAGAGCACGATCAGCCGCGCGCCGTCCTCGATCGCCTCGGAGACGTGCTGGAAGATCTGCTCGAGCCGGGCCTTCATGCCCGCCGCGCCGTCCTTCACGCGGTACAGGCCGGAGACGGTGACGGCCTGGAAGCCGGCCTTGTCGCCGTCGTCGTTGATGTGGACGATCTTCGCGAGCTCGTCGTTGTCGATCACCGGGAACGGCAGTTTGATCAGCCGGCTCGACGCCGGACCCGGCTCCAACAGGTTCTGCTCCGGGCCGATCATGTTGCTGACCGCGGTGACGATCTCTTCCCGGATCGCGTCCAGCGGCGGGTTGGTGACCTGGGCGAACAGCTGCTTGAAGTAGTCGAACAGCATCCGCGGCCGGTTGCTGAGCACGGCGATCGGGGTGTCGGTGCCCATCGAGCCGAGGCCCTCGCCTGCGGTGCGGGCGAGCGGGGTGATCAGGACCCGCAGGTCCTCCTCGGTGTAGCCGAACGTCTGCTGGCGCCGCTGCACGGACTCGTGGCCGTACGTGACGTGCTCGCGGTCGGGCAGGTCGGCGAGGTCCATCAGGCCCGCGTGCAGCCACTCGGTGTACGGCTCGGCGCCGGCCAGCTCGGCCTTGATCTCGTCGTCGGCCACGATCCGGCCGGCCTCGGTGTCGACGAGGAACATCCGGCCCGGCTGGAGGCGACCCTTCGCCACCACGTCGGCCGGATCGATGTCGAGGACACCGGCCTCGCTGGCGAGCACGACGAGGTCGTCCTTCGTCTTCCACCAACGCGCCGGGCGCAGGCCGTTGCGGTCGAGCACCGCGCCGATCAGCGTGCCGTCGGTGAAGCAGACCGCGGCCGGGCCGTCCCAGGCCTCCATCATGCACGCGTGGAACTGGTAGAACGCCTTCCGCGCGGGGTCCATCGCGGTGTTGTTCTCCCAGGCCTCCGGGATCATCATCAGCACCGCGTGCGGGAGCGAGCGGCCACCGAGGTGGAGCAGCTCGAGCACCTCGTCGAACGTCGCGGAGTCGCTGGCGCCCGGGGTACAGATCGGGAAGATGCGCTCGATGTCGCCGCCGAACAGCTCGGTCGTGTGCGGCGAGCGCAGCAGCGCCTCACGGGCCCGCATCCAGTTGCGGTTGCCCCGTACGGTGTTGATCTCGCCGTTGTGGGCGATGAACCGGTACGGGTGGGCCAGCGGCCAGGACGGGAACGTGTTCGTGGAGAACCGGGAGTGAACCAGCGCGATCGCGCTCTCCACCCGCGGGTCGAGCAGGTCCGGGAAGAACAGCGGCAGCTGGCTGGTGGTCAGCATGCCCTTGTACACCAGGGTGCGCGCGGACAGCGACGGGAAGTACACGGCGATGCCGGCTTCACGCGACTCGCGTTCGACGCGCTTGCGGATCACGAACGCGACCCGGTCCAGGTCGAGACCGGTGCGGGGCTGGGTGTCACCGACGACGCTGTCGGCGAAGAAGAACTGGGCGACGTGCGGCTCGACGGCACGGGCGGTGGGGCCGATGTCGGCGCCGTCGTTGTCGGTGGGGACCGTACGCCAGCCGAGCGGGGTCACGCCCTCCTCGACGGTGACCCGCTCGATCAGCTCGATCGCGCGGGCCCGGTCATCGGCGTCGGCGGGCAGGAACGTGTTACCGACGACGTAGGCGCCGGCCTCGGGGAGCGGGAATTCCACGACCTCCCGCAGGAAGGCGTGCGGGATCTGCAGCATCAAGCCGGCGCCGTCACCGGAGTTGGCCTCGGCACCGGCGGCACCGCGGTGGTCGAGGTTGGCCAGCGCGGTGATTCCCTGCTCGACGATCCGATGCGAGCGACGGCCCTTGGCGTCCACGACGAACGCGACACCACAGGCGTCGTGTTCGTTCGCGGGATCGTAGAGCCCCTGAGCCGGGGGGAGCGCAGAGAAATTCACGCGCGGGCTCCTTCCGTCGTCGGCCGCGCGGATCGGCTGGTTGCACGATCGGCGGGCAAAGGTCGAAGCGGGACGACGTCGGCCCAGGTTTCCTAGAGGTTACACATGTGGCGACCCGCCGGTAACATGTCCTGAAGTGAACAAGCTCACCGGCGCGGCGCGCAACGCCGTCCGGTAATGCAGTCACTTCCGGGCAAGTAGTCGGTCCAGGGCTCTGCGAGGCGACGGCCGGTCAGCGATCAACCGTTCCTGTCCGCCGCGAGCACGGACCTCCTATCAGCGATTTCCTCCCCCAACGAGACCTATTTCCCGGTATTCGCGCGCCCCCGGACGTTCCAGAACCGCCCTGGTCTCCCCGGATGAGGCTCTGTCGGGCCGGTCCGCGGGGCGCGATCCTTCTACTATGCCCGACGTCGGGCGCATAAACACCGATCCCGCGCACTGACCCCGCTGGTCCAGACCCCGGCGGGGCCCCGGGCCGGCGGCCGGGTGCGGAATCCGCACCCGGAGCCGCTCCTCGGTCAGTCCCGCTCAGGTTTCGGGTCGGTTTCGGCCTTCTCGGGGGACGCGACGCGCGTGGCCGCCGAAGCGTCGGCGCCCGTTCGCGCCTCCGCGGTCGTCCCGTCCGGCCCGTCGTCCGGGGTATCCGGGTCCGACGATTCGGCGTCCTCGGCCCGGACGTCCTTCGCTCGGACGTCCTCGGCGGTGCCGGAGTCCGGGTCGAGGACCGCCAGCCGGCCGTCCTCCTGCACCGCCAGCCGCTCCGGCCCTCCGCGGTGGGTGACGAACCAGAGCAACCCGCCGAGGAAGCACACCATCGCGGTCCACTCGTTCAACCGTAGCCCGAGGAGCTCGTGCGCTTCGTCGATCCGCAGGTGTTCGATCCAGGCCCGGCCGGCCGTGTACCCCATGACGTAGAGCGCGAAGACCCGGCCGTGCCCGAGCCGCCACTTCCGCTCGGCGACGATGAGCAGCACCGCCACCCCGATGCACCAGAGCGCCTCGTAGAGGAACGTCGGGTGGTAGGTGCCGGGCAGCTCGCCGACCGAGCGGCCGTCCGCCCCCATCGCGTGGACGCGCAGCCCCCACGGCAGCGTCGTCTCGCGCCCGTAGAGCTCGTTGTTGAACCAGTTGCCCAAGCGGCCGACCGCCTGGGCCAGGACGATGCCCGGCGCCACGACGTCGCCGAGGATGCGCAGCGGCAGCCCGATCCGGCGGCAGGCGATCCAGGCACCGAGCGCGCCACCGGCGATCGAGCCCCAGATACCGAGGCCGCCCTCCCAGATCTTGAACGCGTCCAGCGGCTGGCCGTCCGTGCCGAAGTAGTGATCCGGCGAGGTGATGACGTGGTAGATCCGCGCGCCGACGATGCCGAACGGCACCGCCCAGACCGCGATGTCGACGATCACCCCGGGCGGGCCGCCCCGTGCCCGGAGCCGCCGATCGGACACCCACACCGCGATGAGGACGCCGGCGAGAATGCACAGCGCGTACGCACGGAGCGGGAGTGGCCCGACGTGCCAGACGCTCGTGGTCGGGCTCGGGAGCGAAGCGAGGGTCACGCGCCCACGCTAAGCCATGTCGCCCAGGATGCTGAGCCCGGCTGGCACACTCGCGCCGAACGGGTGGGATCAGCGGCGGACCCACCGCACCAGAGCCGTCAGCCCACGCCACGTCGCGACCAGGAGACCGCCGAGGATCGCACCGCCCACGTTGAGGATCACGTCGTCGATATCGAACATTCGCCCGGCGATGTGGGTGAGCTGGACCAACTCGACACACGCGGACGCCGCCGCCGCCGCCAGCACCGCGGTGAGGACGCGCAGTCGCGGGAACGTGAGCGGGACGAGCAACCCGAACGGAACGAACAGCAGCGCGTTGCCGAGCACCTGGGCCAGCGAGCGCAGCGAACCGTCCTCCAGCGAGCGGTTGATCTCGGCGAACGGCGTGAAGTTGTCGCTGGCGGCGGCGCCGGCCGCGGCTTCGGGGTCACCGGGGCCGAGCGTGATCGCGGCCGCGATCGCGAGGTAGACGACGAGCAGCAGCAGCGGTCCGATCCGCAGGAACGGGCGTCGCTGCGGAGTCGCGGTCTTCGGCGGCGTGGGCTCGGCGGGGGTGGGCTTCGTCCGGGTCTTCCAGCGACTACCGGACTTGGTCGAGGGCGCGGCGAGGACCCGGGTCCGCAAGCGGTCGATCGCGCGGCTCGTCGAGGGGGTCGAGGGGGTGGAGGCCCAGCCGACGGCGGGCTCTGGCTTCGGGCGCGTCACGCTGGTCACGGAGGGACACTCCCCTCTGGACTGCGCTTTCACACACCGATTCCGCGCGCCACCGATCGGACCCGCGCGTAGCGCGCGTTGGTTCTGACCTGGAGCCCGCCGAGGACGAGGCTGACGGTCGAGCGAGCCGAGGCCGTGGCCTCGGGCTGCTGCCATGACGAGGCTCGCTCGCCTGTCAGGCTCGCCCCTCGGCGGGCCGTGCACTATCGGCGGCGCACTCCGGCGGCCAGATCGGCGGAGAGGGCCGCGATCGCGCGGAGGCCGGCCGCGCGGTCGTCCGCGTCGAGCAGGCACCGCACCAGAGCGGACCCGACGATCACCCCGTCGGCGTACCCGGCCACCTCGGCGGCCTGCGCCCCGTTCGAGACGCCGAGCCCGATGCCGATCGGTAGGTCGGTGGCCGCCCGGACCCGCTCCACCAGCGTCGGCGCCGCCGCGCTCGTCGACTCCCGAGCCCCGGTGACCCCCATGACGGCAGTGGCGTAGACGAACCCGCGGCACACCGCGACCGTCGAGGCGATCCGTGCCGTGGTCGACGACGGCGCGACCAGGAACACCCGGTCGAGTCCGTGCGCCTCGGACGCGGTGAGCCACGGCTCGGCCTCGTCCGGGATCAGGTCCGGCGTGATCAGCCCGGCCCCACCCGCGTTCGCCAAATCCGCGGCGAACCGCTCCACCCCGTATCGCTCGACCGGGTTCCAGTACGTCATCACCAGCGCCGGTGCGCCCGCCGACGCGACCGCCTCGACGGCCTTGAAGACGTCCTTCACCCGGACGCCGCCGCGCAGCGCCTGCTCGGCGGCGGCCTGGATCGTCGGCCCGTCCATCACCGGGTCGGAGTAGGGCACGCCGACCTCGACGACGTCGACCCCGGCGTCCACCATCGCCTTCATCGCGTCCAGCGACCCCGGGACGTCGGGGAACCCGACCGGCAGATAACCGACCAGCACACCGCGGCCGTCGGCCTTGGCCTTCGCGAACACCTCGGAGACGCTCATCTCAGCGGCCCTCGCTGCTCTCGACGTCCTGCTCGTCCAGGTATCCGAACCACCGACCCGCGGTGGCCACGTCCTTGTCACCGCGCCCGGAGAGGTTCACCAGGATCGTCGCGTCGGGGCCGAGGTCCTTGGCGATCCGCAGCGCACCGGCGAGCGCGTGCGAGCTCTCGATCGCCGGGATGATGCCCTCGGTGCGGCAGAGCAGGCGGAACGCTTCCATCGCCTCGGCATCGGTGACCGGCTGGTAGTTCACCCGGCCGCTGTCGTGCAGGTACGCGTGCTCCGGCCCGACGCCCGGGTAGTCCAGGCCGGCCGAGATCGAGTGCGACTCGATGGTCTGGCCGTCCTCGTCCTGCAGGACGTACGAGCGGGCACCGTGCAGGACGCCCGGCGCGCCGCCGGTCAGCGTCGCCGCGTGCCGTCCGGTGTCGACGCCGTCGCCGCCGGCCTCGAAGCCGAACAGCTTGACGTCGGCGTCGGGAAGGAAGGCGTGGAAGATGCCGATCGCGTTCGACCCGCCGCCGACGCACGCGCAGACGGCGGTGGGCAGCCGGCCCGCGAGCGCCAGCGTCTGCTCGCGCGCCTCCTCACCGATGATCTTCTGGAAATCGCGGACGATCACCGGGAACGGGTGCGGACCCCCGACCGAGCCGATGAGGTAATGCGTGGTGTCGACGTTCGTGACCCAGTCGCGGAACGCCTCGTTCATCGCGTCCTTGAGGGTCCGGCTGCCGGATTTGACCGGGACGACCGTCGAGCCGAGCAACTCCATCCGGGCGACGTTGAGCGCCTGGCGCTCGGTGTCGACCTCGCCCATGTAGACGGTGCACTCGAGGCCGAACAGCGCCGCCGCGGTGGCCGAGGCGACGCCGTGCTGGCCGGCACCGGTCTCGGCGATGATGCGCTTCTTGCCCATCCGGCGGGTGAGCAGCGCCTGGCCGAGGACGTTGTTCACCTTGTGCGCGCCGGTGTGGTTCAGGTCTTCCCGCTTGAGCAGGATGCGGGCGCCGGCGACCTCGGAGAACCGAGTCGCGTCGTACAGCCGGCTGGGCCGTCCGGCGTAGTCGTCGAGCAGGCGGGTCAGCTCGGCGCGGAACTCCGGGTCGGACTGGGCCTTCGTGTACTCGGCGTCGAGCTCGTCCAGGGCGGCAATCAGGGCTTCCGGGACGAATCGACCACCGAAGGGGCCAAAGTGTCCAGTTTTGTCAGGCAGAACGGTCATGGTGAGCTAAATCCTTCGGGAACGAACGGCGTGGGCGGACGACCTCAGCCGCGACGCCATCGTCTCCCGTCGGGACGTGCCCTGTCGTCCCCCGTGCGGTACGTGGTGGCCATCGGCTCAGCGAGGGCTGCGCGGGGTAGCCGGGTGCGATCCCGCGGTCACCAGGTCGGCCACGGCCTGACGCGGGCTCCGGTCGGTGACCAGGCCCTCGCCGACCAGCACCGCGTCGGCCCCGGCCGCGGCGTACGAGATCAGGTCGTGCGGGCCGCGGACCCCCGACTCGGCGATCTTGACGACCTGCGACGGCAGGCCGGGCGCGATCCGCTCGAAGACCGACCGGTCGACGTCGAGCGTCCGCAGATCACGGGCGTTGACGCCGATCACCCGGGCGCCGGCCTCCAGCGCGCGGTCGGCCTCCTGCTCGGTGTGGACCTCGACCAGCGCGGTCATGCCCAGCGACTCGACGCGCTCGAGCAGCCCCATCAGGACGTTCTGCTCCAGCGCGGCGACGATCAGCAGCACCAGGTCGGCGCCGTGCGCACGGGCCTCGTGCACCTGATACGTCGAGATGATGAAGTCTTTGCGCAGCACCGGAACCTCGACGGCCGCGCGGACCGCGTCCAGGTCTGCCAGCGAACCGCCGAAGCGGCGCTCTTCGGTGAGGACGCTGATGCACCGGGCTCCCCCGGCCTCGTAGTCACTCGCCAGTGCGGCGGGGTCGGGAATGTCAGCGATCGCACCGCGGGACGGCGAGGCTCGCTTCACTTCCGCGATCACGCCGACGCCGGGCGCACGCAACGCCGCCCAGGCGTCCCGTGCCGGCCGGGCCGCGGCAGCAAGCTCCTTGACCCGTTCGAACGGGACGCGGCTCTCGCGGTCGGCGAGGTCGGCTCGGACCCCGACCAGAATCTCGTCCAGCGCGCTCGTCATGCGGCTCCATCCCGTGGTGCCATGGCGGAATCGTAACGAGAGTGCCAGACCGGATGGATCCGGGGTGACTCCGGGTGCCCTTTACACGGCTCACCGCCGTACAAATCCCCCAATTCACAGCAGATTCCGGGGCGTTGCCGACGGATCGTTGGAGCTGCCCCTGCTGCCGAGCGGTCCATGGATCAGGCTCTCATCGGGTGGGGTCGTCACCGCGGTCGAGGGCGTCCCACAGCGCGGTGGGTGGCGCATCCGGGCCGACCGCGGCGGGTGCTTTCGCCCGCGGGGACGGGGCGTCGTACCGCGCGCCCATCGCGGCCCAGCCGCGTCCGCGGGCCAGCGCCACGACGCCGGCCGCGAGCACGAGCGCCCCACCGGCGACGCAGAGCAGCGGCCACCCGAACGTGCTGTCGCCGGTCAGACCGCGCACGCCACCGACGGCCGTCGCGATCCCGGCGAGGCCCAGCAGGACCGCGACCGCGAGCCGGCCGCGGCCACGGGTGGCCAGCAGCGCCAGCCCGCCCGCGGCCCCCACCAGCGCCGCGGCCGCCGCCCACGGCACGAGGTCGCGCCCGGTGGTGTGGACGGTCTCCGGCGGCAGCGGTGCGACGCGTTCCACGGTGGCCGACGCCCACACCCGGCCGGTCGCGAAGTACCCGGCGGCCCCTCCGGCGACCGCGGTCAGCACCGCGACCGTCAGCCCTCGCCGCGGCGCGCCCGCGCCCCGGCCACCGGCCGGATCGGACGGGGCCGGTGGGTCGGACGGGTCCGCGGGGTCGGGACCGCTCATCGGGCGGCCCGGAGCGTCTCGGCGGTCGCGATCGCCGACAGCACCGCGGCCGCCTTGTTCTGCGACTCGCGCTCCTCGGCGAGCGGATCGGAGTCGGCCACCACACCGCCGCCGGCCTGTACGTACGCGGTTCCGTCGCGCATCAGCGCGGTGCGAATCGCGATCGCCATGTCGAGGTTGCCCGCGAAGTCGAGGTACCCGACCGTGCCGCCGTAGAGACCCCGCCGAGTGGGCTCCAGCGAATCGATGATCTCCATCGCCCGCACCTTCGGCGCCCCGGTGAGCGTCCCGGCGGGGAACGTCGCGGTCAGCACGTCGAACGCGGAACGTCCGGCGGAGATCTCCCCCACCACCGTCGACACGATGTGCATGACGTGGCTGTAGCGCTCGATCTCCATGAAGTCGACCACGTCGACGGTGCCGGGCCGGCAGACCCGGCCGAGGTCGTTGCGTCCGAGGTCGACGAGCATGACGTGCTCGGACCGCTCCTTCGGGTCGGCGATCAGCTCGGCCGCCAACCGGGCGTCCTCCTCCGGCGTGCCGCCCCGCCAGCGGGTACCGGCGATCGGGTGCAGCAACGCCCGGCCGTCGGCGACCTTGACGTGCGCCTCCGGCGACGAGCCGACGATGTCGAACCCGTCGAACCGCAGCAGGTACATGTACGGGCTGGGGTTGGTGGCGCGCAGCACCCGGTAGACGTCGAGCGGGTCGGCCTCGGTCGTCACCTCGAACCGCTGGCTGGGGACGATCTGGAAGCACTCGCCGGCCCGGATCGCCTCCTTCGCGATCTCGACGGCCTTCGGGTAGTCGCCCTCGGGCATCCGGCTGCGGAACTGGCCGACCCGTACCGGGTTCATCGTCGAGACGCTGTGCGGCGTCGGCCGGGACAGCGCGGTCGTCATCGACTCCAACCGGCCGACCGCCCGGAAGTAGGCCTCGTTCACCTCGTCCGACGAGGCCTCGGCGGGCACGATCGCGTTGGCGATCAGCAGCAGCGAGCCGTCGGTGTGGTCGAGCGCGGCGAGGTCGGTCGCGAGCATCATGCCCAGCTCGGGCAGTTCCAGGTCGTCGATGCCGCTGCTCGGCAGCTTCTCGATCCGCCGGACGATGTCGTAGGCCAGGTAACCGACCATCCCACCGGTCAGCGTCGGGAGGCCGGGAAGCACCGGCGACGCCAGCGCCTGCACGACCTCGCCCAGCGCGGCCAGCGGGTCGCCGTCGACCGGAAGCCCCGGCGGCGGGTCGCCGAGCCAGTGCGCCTGGCCGTCGCGGCTGGTCAACGTCGCGACGCTGCGTACCCCGACGAACGAGTAGCGCGACCAGACGCCCCCGTGTTCGGCGGACTCGAGCAGGAACGTGCCCGGTCCACCGGCCAACTTGCGGTAGAGCCCGACCGGGGTCTCGCCGTCGGCGAGCAGGCGTCGGGTCACCGGGACCACCCGCCGGTCGCGGACCAGGCGGGCGAACTCGTCGCGGTCGGGGCTGAACGTGCCGTCGGTGCCAGTAGTCACCGCCCTATTGTGGCCGACGTGGGCCCTCACAGCAGCCGGGTAACTGCCTGCGAGCCGGGTAACCCCCTGGGCGGAACGTCGGAGAGGAGCCGGAGTGAGCGACCTCGGTGAGGGAATGTTCGACGGCCTGCTGCACGACTCCCACCGGTGCCATCCCGAGGACCTGATCGATCTGATCGCCGAGCACGCGGCACCGGTCGGGCTGCACGATCCAGCGCTCTACCTGGCCGACCTGCAGCAGGTGAACCTGGTGCGGGTGCCGCGCGGCCGGATTCGCGGCCCGATCCGGCCGGACGAACGGCTACCCGTCGACACGACGTCGATCGGGCGAGTCTTCCGGCGGAACCAGGTGCGTACCGTGGGAATCGAGGACGGCCGCTGCCAGATGTGGCTCCCGCTGCTGGACGGCAGTGAGCGCCTCGGGGTGTTACGGCTCACCGTGGACGCCGACGCACGGCACCGGCTCGATCCGGTGATCGCCCGCCGGGCCCGGCGGCTGGCGTCGCTGGTCGCGCTGCTGGTCGTCAGCAAACGCGCGTACAGCGACACGCTGGTCGAGCTGACCCGGCGGGACGACATGAGCCTCTCCGCCGAGATGCAGTGGGGCTTGCTGCCGCCGTTGACGTTCTCGACCGAGCGGATCGTGGTCACCGGGGCGCTGGAGCCGGCCTACCAGGTGGCCGGTGACACGTTCGACTACGGCGTCGTCGACGACGGCGTCCACCTGGCGTTGTTCGACGCGGCCGGGCACGACCTGAACTCGGCCGTCGTGGTCGGGCTGGCCGCGGCGGCGTACCGGCAGGGACGCCGGGCCGGCCTCGGGCTGGTGGAGCTGGGCGACGCGATCGACCGCGCCGTCGAGGCGCGGTTCGGGCCGCCGGAGCTGGTCACCGGCGTCCTGGCGCACTTCGACGCGGGCAGCGGACGGCTGCAGTGGGTGCTGCGCGGCCACCCGCCGCCCGTCCTGATCCGGGACGGCAAGTGGGTGAAGACGCTCTGGCTCAAGCCGGGGTTGCCGATGGGGGTCGGGGTCCTGCGGCCGACCGAACTCGGATCGGTGCAGCTGGAGCCCGGCGACCGGCTGCTCTTCTACACCGACGGCGTCACCGAGGCACGCGACGAAGACGGCGCCGAATTCGGCCTGGACCGGCTGGTCGACTTCGTGATCCGGCGGGACGCCGACGCGCTGCCCGCCCCGGAGACGCTGCGCCGCCTGATCCGGACGATCCTGGACCACCAGCACGGACACTTGCAGGACGACGCAACCGTGCTACTCGTCGAGTGGTGCCGCTAGCAGAACCTTCGCGTCGAAGCAGGTGCGGTCGCCGGTGTGGCAGGCCGCGCCCTCCTGGTCGACGCCGACGAGCAGCGTGTCGCCGTCGCAGTCGAGCGCGACCGACCGCACCCACTGGCGGTGCCCAGAGGTCTCGCCCTTGACCCAGTACTCACCCCGGCTGCGCGACCAGTAGGTGGCGCGACCGGTGGTGAGGGTGCGGTGCAGCGCCTCGTCGTCCATCCAGCCGACCATCAGCACCTCGCCCGTGTCGTGCTGCTGGACCACCGCCGTCACCAGGCCGTCGGCGTCGCGCTTGAGCTGCGCGGCGATCTCCGGGTCGAGCTGCGAGGGACGGGCAGGTGCGGTCATCCCTCCAGTCTAAAGATTCACTCCGGCCATCCCGCGCGCGTCGTAGCGCTGGCCGGCCACAGCCTCTCGCGGAACAGCGTGGGAGAGGGCCTCGACCTGCGCGGGCGTCAGCACCAGATCGGCCGCCGCCGCGTTCTCCCCCAGCCGGTGCACCTTGCGGGTGCCGGGGATGGGCACCACGTCGTCACCCTGCGCGAGTAGCCACGCCAGTGCCGCCTGGGCGGGTGTGCAGCCGATCTCCTTCGCCACGTCGGCGACGGCCCGCACCAGCACGGCGTTCCGGTCGAGGTTGCCGTCCGCGAACCGCGGGTTGCTGCGACGGAAGTCGTCCGGCGCGAGCTGGTCGAGCGAGGTGACCGCTCCGGTCAGCGCACCACGCCCGAGCGGCGAGTACGGCACGAGTCCGACGCCGAGCTCGCGGGCGACCGGGACGACGTCGTCCTCCAGATCGCGGGTCCAGAGCGACCACTCGCTCTGGACGGCCGCGATCGGGTGCACGGCCTGTGCCCTGCGCAGCGTCTCGCCGTTCACTTCGGACAGCCCCAGGTACCGCACCTTGCCCTCGGCCACCAGCGAAGCCATCGCGCCGACGGCCTCCTCGATCGGCACGGCCGGGTCGCGTCGGTGCAGGTAGTACAGGTCGACGTGGTCGGTGCCGAGCCGCTGCAGCGACGCGTCGATCGCCTGGCGGATCCACTCCGGATCGTTCCGGACCCGGCGGCTGCCGTCGGCATCCGTGGTGATCCCGAACTTGGTGGCGAGCTGCACGGCGTCGCGGTGCTCGGCGAGCACGGTCGCCAGCAGGCGTTCGTTGGCGCCGAAGCCGTACATGTCGCTGGTGTCCCAGAACGTCACGCCGAGCTCGATCGCCCGGCGCAGAGTCGCCACCGATTCGGCCTCGTCGCTCGCGCCGTAGAACGCGCTCATGCCCATGCAGCCGAGGCCGAGGGTGGAGACCTCCAGGCCGTCCCGGCCGAGCATGCGGTGCTTCACGCTGATTCCTCCTCATGAGGTGCGGCGGCGGCCAGCCGCCGCTGATACGTCTCGATCTTGCGGTCGATGAGCGCCAGGTCGGCGGTGAGCTCGGCGAGCCGGGCGGCGACCTCGATCCGGTGGTTCTGGAGCAGGTCCAGCCGGTCCTCCTCGCCCCGCCCGGACCGCACCAACTCCGCGTAGCGCAGCATTCCGGCGATCGGCAGCCCGGTGGCCCGCAGGCGGGTCAGCAGGAGCAGCCACTCGACTTGCTTCGCGGTGTACCGGCGATGCCCGGCGGCATCCCGCGGCACGTCCCAGATCAGACCGACCCGTTCGTAGTACCGCAGCGTGTGCCCGGTCAGCCCGGTCTTGTCGGCGGCCTCCCGCACGGTGAGCCCTGGCGTCATGCGTTCACCCTCCTCCTTCGAGCGCGCTCTAAGTCAAGCCGACCCTTGCGGGCGAGTGCGTATTTCCACTACCGTTGAATTCAACACCTGATGATTTCTAGGAGGCCCTCATGGAGGCGGCGATAGCGGTCCGCGACCTCGTCGTCGACCGCGGCAAGCGTCGCGTGCTGCATGGCGTCAGCTTCACCACGTCGCCCGGCACGGTGGTCGGCCTGCTCGGCCCCAGCGGCTGCGGAAAAACCACGTTCATGCGTTGCCTGGTGGGCGTGCAGAAGATCGGGTCCGGCACGGTCACCGTGCTCGGCCAGCCCGCCGGCAGCGCTTCCCTGCGCCACCGGGTGGGCTACCTCACCCAGGCCCCGTCCGTCTACGCCGACCTGACCGTCCGGCAGAACGCGCGGTACTTCGCCAGCGTGCTCGGCGTCAGCGGAACCGCCGCCGACCAAGCGATCGTCGACGTCGGCCTCGCAACCCACGCCGACCAGCTCGTCGGTGCGCTCTCCGGCGGCCAGCACGCCCGCGCCTCGCTCGCCTGTGCGCTGCTCAGCCGCCCCGAGGTCCTCGTCCTGGACGAACCGACCGTCGGTCAGGATCCGGTGCTCCGGGAGGAGCTGTGGGCACAGTTCCACGCGCTCGCCCGAGCGGGAACCACGCTCGTCGTGTCCAGCCACGTGATGGACGAGGCCGGTCGGTGCGACCGTCTGCTGCTCATGCGCGACGGCCGCTTCGTCGCCGACGACCCACCCGCGGCGTTGCGTGCGGCCACCGGAACCGACGACCTGGAAGAGGCGTTCCTCCGGATCATCCGGCAGAGCGCAGCCGCTGCGGCACCCTCGGAGGTGGTGTGATGTCCAGCGACCTGGCGACCGCCGCGCCGGTTCGGCAGTCCCGCCCGTCCTGGCGGCTGCTGTCCGCCCGGACCACCGCGGTCACGGCGAGGAGGGTGCTCACCCAGCTCGTCCGTGACCGGCGCACGGTCGCGATGATCCTGGTCGTGCCGAGCGTCCTGATGGTGCTGCTCCGGTACGTCTTCGACGATCAGCTGGTGTTCGACCGGATCGCACCGGCGCTGCTCGGCGTCTTCCCCTTCGTCATGATGTTCCTGCTGACCAGCGTGGCGATGCTGCGTGAACGGACGTCCGGCACGCTCGAGCGTCTGCTCACCACGCCGATGGCCAAGGCCGACCTCCTGCTCGGCTACGGCATCGCGTTCGCGATCGCCGCCACCGCCCAGGCGAGCGTCGCGTGCGCGACCGCCTACTGGTTGCTCGATCTGACGACCGCGGGCCCCGTGTGGCTGTTGCTGGTCGTCGCAGTGGCGGACGCGATCCTCGGCATGGCGCTGGGTCTCTGGGCGAGCGCGTTCGCCAAGACCGAGTTCCAGGCCGTGCAGTTCATGCCGGCGATCGTCCTGCCCCAGGTGCTGCTGTGCGGGCTGCTCACCCCGCGCGAGGCGATGGCCGGGTGGCTGGAGGCGATCAGTAACGTATTGCCGATGAGTTACGCCGTCGATGCTCTCAACGAAGTGAAGAGCAACCCCGAAGTGACCGCCGCACTCGTCGGCGACCTCGCCGTCGTCGTCGGCGCGACGGTCGCGGCGCTGGCACTCGGAGCAGCGACGTTGCGGCGGCGGACCGCCTGACGTGGCACGAACCGGACGACGACCGGGCGGCGGCTCGGGGACGCAGCAAGCGATCCTCGACGCCGCCCGGACGGCGTTCACCGAATTCGGGTACGACGGTGCGACGATCCGCGGGATCGCCGGGAAGGCCGGGGTCGACCCCGCCCTCGTGCACCACTACTTCGGGACGAAGGAGCACCTCTTCGTCGCCGCGATGGAGCTGCCGTTCGAGCCGTCGGTGCTCCTCCCGACGCTGCTCGAACCGGGCCTCGACGGCCTCGGCGAGCGGTTGGTCCGGATGCTGCTGTCGATCTGGGACGGCATGGGCGAGCAGAACCCGTTCGCCGCGCTGCTGCGGAGCGCGATGACGCACGAGCGGGCCGCCGCGATGTTCCGCGAGTTCGCGACCAGCGCGATCTTCTCCACCGTCGTGAAGGCGATCGACGCCGACCGCCCGGAGCTGCGAACCGGCATGGTCGCCTCGCAGATCGCCGGGCTGGTGATGACGAGGTACCTGCTCAAGCTGCCCGCGATGGTCGAAGCCACTCCGGACGAGCTCGTCGCCGGCATCGGCCCGACTCTCCAGCGCTACTTGACCGAGCCGCTGAATTTGCCGACCGGCTAGTCCCCCGGCGCCTACGCTCGGGTCATGCCGACGATCGCGCAGTCCGAGCGTGCCGCCCTCGCCGACCTGTTCGAGGCGATCGGCCCGGACGCACCGACGCTCTGCTCCGGCTGGACGACCGCGGACCTCGCCGCGCACCTGGTCGTCCGCGAGCGACGTCCGGACAGTGCGCCCGGTATCCGCGTGGCCGCTCTCGCCGGATGGACCGAGCGCGTCCGGCTGGGCGCCCTGCGCGACCGCGGGTACGAGGGCCTGATCACCGATCTGCGCTCCGGCCCACCCCGGTGGAGCCCGTTCGGGCTCCCCGGCGTCGACGGGCTCGCCAACTCGGTGGAGATGTTCGTGCACCACGAGGACGTCCGGCGGGCCCAGGACGGCTGGGAACCGCGTCCGTTGCCGGCCGGCGCCCAGAAAGCACTGTGGCGGACGCTCGGCACGGCCCGGATGCTGCTCCGCTCCGCACCGTCCGGCGTGACGCTGGCCGCACCCGGATTCGGCGAGCGCGTGGCCAAGCCCGGCGAGCCGATGGTCGTGGTGACCGGCGAGCCGGGCGAACTCGTGCTGTTCTGCTTCGGTAGGCAGGACCACAGCCGGGTGACGATCGAGGGCGACGCCGCGGCGGCTGAACGCCTCCGCACCACCGACCTCGGCATCTGACTCGATGTGGGTGGTGTGACGTCCCGCGACGGGCGAGAAAACGCCGTTCATCCGAATAGCTGCTGGTAACGTGCCGGTCTGGTACCGGCGATCCGGGGGGTTCGCCGGAGCCGCCGCGGGGCCCCGTGCACACGGACGCTACCGTCGCCCCGCGGTTACCCGAGGTCTCCGCGGGCGTGCGACGCGCCGCTGACCGGAGCCTCGCGGTCCCGTCATGAGGAGAGGACCTTCAGATGCACCCCGGTGACCGTTCCCGGCCGACCGCGCCCGGCACGGACGCCCCGCCTCCGTGGCGGCAATCGCCTGCCACGTCCAACGGGTCCGACCCGGCGGGGCAGTCGGCCGAAGAGGTCGTCGATAACCTCTGGGCGGCCCTCCAACGGAGCAAAGGACAGGAGTCTCGAGTGCAGTCAGACGTCGACACGAGCGACCGGGCCGGGGACGGTGCGCGTACCACGCCTCCGGCGACGCCCGCTCCGCGGGCACCGGGCGCACCCGCGAGCGCGACGCCGCCCGGATCCGGCGCGTCGTCGAGCACGACGAGCACGCCGAGCTCCCCGACCGGCGCCCCCGCGACCGGCGCGTCCACCAGCGGTAGCCCCGCCACCGGCGCACCTGCCACCCCCGCCAGTGGTGCTCCGGCGACCAGTGCGCCCGCACCCGCCACCGGTTCGCCTGCGACGCCCGGCGCCGCCACCACGCCGAACTCCACGTTCGGTGGCGGCAGCGCCACCAGCACCGAGAGCAGCACCGCCGGCCTGGTGCCCGCAGCGCGGCCGGCCGGCGGCGGGCGCTCCGGGCTGAACGGCGGCCGGGACGGTGCGGCGCCCGCGGCGCGGCCGGACGTCCAGCCGCTACTGGACGCCGAGTACGCGGCGACCGTCCGCGAGCGCTGGTTCGGCGTTCAGTCGGCGTTCGTCGACGACCCGGAGAGCGCGGTGCGGGAAGCCAGCGTCGTGCTGGAAGACTCGATCGCGGCGATCGGGCGGGGCCTGGAGAAGCTCCGTCGGTCGGTCACCGATTCGGCCGAGGCCGCCGAAGGCACCGAAGACCTCCGCGTGGCCTTGCTGCGCCACCGAGAAGTAATAGGCCGCCTCCTGCAGCTCTGAGGACGCCCATTTACGTCGAATCCGCCTCCACGGCCGCCGTGGAAACGGTTTTGGCGTAAATCAGCGGGGTCAAGCTGNGACCGGGGCGCCGGACGCGCGGAGGGTGGCCTTCACCTCGCCGATCGTGAGGTCGCCGAAGTGGAAGACGCTCGCGGCGAGCACCGCGTCGGCGCCGGCCGCCACCGCGGGCGGGAAGTGCTCCAGCGTCCCCGCACCGCCGCTGGCGATCACCGGCACGTCCACCACGGCTCGCACCGCGGTGATCAACGGCAGGTCGTACCCGTCCTTGGTCCCGTCGCCGTCCATCGAGTTGAGCAGGATCTCGCCGACCCCGTACTCCTGGCCGCGCGCCGCCCACTCCACCGCGTCGATGCCGGTGCCCCGGCGTCCGCCGTGCGTCGTCACCTCGAAACCGCTCGGCGTCGGCGGCCCGTCGACCACGCGCCGCGCGTCCACCGAGAGCACGACGCACTGCGAACCGAACCGCTCGGCGGCCTCCCGCAGCAGTTCCGGACGGGAGATCGCCGCGGTGTTGATCCCGACCTTGTCCGCACCGGCGCGGAGCAACGCGTCGACGTCCGCGGTGGTGCGGACCCCGCCGCCGACGGTCAGCGGGATGAACACCGTCTCGGCGGTGCGGCGCACCACGTCGTAGGTGGTCTCCCGGCCCGAGGAGGACGCGGTGATGTCGAGAAACGTCAGCTCGTCGGCGCCGGCCGCGTCGTACGCCCGGGCCAGCTCCACCGGGTCACCGGCGTCCCGCAGCCGGGTGAAGTTGACGCCCTTCACCACCCGGCCCTTGTCGACGTCGAGGCACGGGATGACGCGTACCGCGACGGTCACTCCGCCACCGCCGCGAGCGCCTCGGGCAGCGTGAAGGCCCCCGCGTACAGCGCCTTGCCGACGATCGCGCCCTCGACGCCGAGCGGGACCAGCGTGGCCAGCTCCCGCAGGTCGTCCAGGGTGGACACTCCACCGGACGCGATCACCGGCCGGTCGGTGGCCGCGCACACCTGCTTCAACAGCTCCACGTTCGGGCCGGTGAGCGTGCCGTCCCGACGCACGTCGGTGACCACGTAGCGGGCGCAGCCCTCGGCGTCCAGCCGGGCCAGCACCTCGAACAGCTCGCCGCCGTCCTTGGTCCAGCCGCGAGCGGCCAGCGTGGTGCCCCGGACGTCGAGCCCGACCGCGATCCGGTCACCGTGCTCGGCGATCGCCTTGGCGCACCACTCCGGGTCCTCCAGCGCGGCCGTACCGATGTTCACCCGGGTGCACCCGGTGGCCAGCGCGGCCCGCAGCGACGCGTCGTCGCGGATTCCGCCGGAGAGCTCCACCTGGACGTCGAGCGCCTTGACCACGTCGGCCAGCTGCGCGGCGTTGGATCCACGTCCGAACGCCGCGTCCAGGTCCACCAGGTGGATCCACTCCGCGCCGTCACGCTGCCAGGTGAGCGCGGCCTCCAGCGGGTCCCCGTACGAGGTCTCGCTGCCCGCCTCCCCCTGCACCAACCGGACCGCCTGGCCATCAGCGACGTCGACGGCGGGAAGCAGCTCGAGCCTAGTCATGATCGGTGCACACTCCGGGAGTAATCGGTTCGAGTCAGGGCGAGCAGGACAGGGGCCAGGAGTAACGCGAGCACGGCTGCGCCGATCCGCAGGGCCCAGGAGTCGATCGTGACGAACACGATCACGAGCGCGACGAGGAGGCCCATCACGATCGCCGCCACCTGGGCGCGGTCACGACGAGTCCGCAGCTTGCCGGTACGGCCACGGCGGAACAGGCCACGACGGCGAGGTTCCGCGGGGTGAATGCCCGCCACTCGCCGAACCGCACGCCACGGGGCGGTGAGGATCGCTCTCCGGCGGGCGCGCCGCTCGGCTTCGCGACGGAGGCGTTCGGCCTCGGCTTCGCGGGCAGCGCGGGCCAGCGCCCGCGCACGGCTGGTCATCGCACGCCTCCGACGGGAGCCGCACCGGATCGGGAAGTCGTCATGTCAGTGCCCGTACCCAGTTCCCCAGCACCGCAGCACCGGCGTCCCCGGACTTCTCCGGGTGGAACTGGGTCGCCGCGACCGGGCCACGCTCGATCGCGGCGAGGAACGGCTCGTCGTGGGTCGCGGTGGTCAGCACACCGTCGATGCCGGTCGCCGGTGCCGCGTACGAGTGGACGAAGTAGAACCGCTCCCCCTCCACGCCGCGGAACAGCGCGGAACCCTCGCCCACCGCGACCGTGTTCCACCCCATGTGCGGGATACGCTCCGCGGTCAGCCGGGTGACGCCGCCGGGGAAGACGCCGAGCCCGTGGGTACGCACACCGTGCTCGACGCCGTACTCGAACAGCACCTGCATGCCGACGCAGATCCCGAGCACCGGCCGCCCGTCCGCCACCCGTGCGTGGACGACGTCCTGCGCCCCGAGCTTCTCGATCCCGGCCATGCAGGCGGCGTACGCACCGACGCCGGGCACCACCAGCCCGTCGGCCTCCGCGGCGGCGTCCAGGTCGGGTGTGACCGTGACGTCGGCGCCGGCGCGGACCAGGGCCCGCTCGGCGGACCGGAGATTGCCCGACCCGTAGTCGAGCACGACGACGCGCGGGCTCATCCGGACAGCCGTCCCTTCGTCGACGGGATCCCCGTGACCCGGGGATCGAACGCGGTGGCGTCCCGCAGCGCGCGGGCCACGGCCTTGAACTGCGACTCCGCGATGTGATGCGGGTCGCGGCCGGAGCGGACCAGCACGTGCAGCGCGATCGACGCGTTGTGGGTGAACGCCTCCCAGATGTGGCGCACCAGCGTGCCCGGGAACGCGGTGCCGATCATGGCCACCTCCATCACGGCGGGCTCCTCGTGCACCAGGTACGGACGGCCGGCGAGGTCGACGGCGACCTGAACCAGCGCCTCGTCCAGCGGCACCAGCGCATCGCCGAACCGCCGGATGCCTGCCTTGTCACCGAGCGCCTGGTTGAACGCCTGGCCCAGCGCGATCGCGGTGTCCTCCACCGTGTGGTGGGCGTCGATGTGCAGGTCACCGACGGTCTGCACGGTCAGGTCGAAACCGCCGTGCTTGCCGAGCTGGTTCAGCATGTGGTCGTAGAACCCGACGCCGGTGGAGATGTCACACTTCCCCGACCCGTCGAGGTCGATCTCGACGAGCACCTTGGACTCGCCGGTGACCCGTTCGATCCGTCCGGTGCGGCTCATGCTGGTTTCTGCTCCTTGTCGCGAAGGGCGGCGTCGAGGGCCGCGAGGAACGCGTCGGTCTCGGCCGGGGTTCCCGCGGTCACGCGGAGGTAGCCGGGTAGCCCGACGTCCCGGATCAGCACCCCTTCGTCCAAGACCCGCCGCCAGACCGTCTTCTGATCGCCGACGCCGCCGAACAGCACGAAGTTCGCGTCGCTCGGCACCACGTCGAGGCCCCGGGCGGTCAGCTCGTCGACGATCCGGTCGCGCTGCTGCTTGATCGCCTCGACGGTCGCCAGCAGCGCGTCCGCGTGGGCGAGCGCGGCCCTGGCGGCGGCCTGGGTGAGCGCGGAGAGGTGGTACGGCAGACGCACCAAGCGGACCGCGTCGATCACGGCAGGATCCGCGGCCAGGTAACCGAGCCGGGCACCCGCCAGCGCGAACGCCTTGCTCATCGTTCGGGTGACCACCAACCGCGGGCTCGCGCCGAGCCGGCTCAACGCGCTCGGCGTGCCCGGCCGGGCGAACTCGGCGTACGCCTCGTCGACCACGACCATGCCGCGGGACTCGGCGAGCACCGCATCCACGACGTCGAGGCCGAGCGCGGTGCCGGTCGGGTTGTTCGGCGAGCAGAGGAACACGATGTCCGGATCGTGCTTCCGGACGTCCGCGGCGGCGTTCTCGGCGTCCACCGAGAAGTCCGCCTTCCGCCGCCCGTCGACCCAGGCGGTGCCGGTGCCGGTGGCCAGGATCGGGTGCATCGAGTACGCGGGCGTGAACCCCAGCGCGGTGCGTCCGGGGCCGCCGAACACCTGCAGCAGTTGCTGCAGGACCTCGTTCGAGCCGTTCGCGGCCCAGAGGTTGTGCACGGTCAGCCCGTGACCGACGTAGCGGGCGAGGCCGTCGCGGAGCGCGACCGCCTCCCGGTCGGGGTACCGATTGAGACCGGCCGCCTCGGCCCGGACCGCGGCCACGATCGCCTCGACGACCTGCTCGGGCACCGGGTAGGAGTTCTCGTTCGTGTTCAGCGCGACCGGAACGTCCAGCTGCGGTGCGCCGTAGGGCTCGGAGCCGCGCAGCTCGTCGCGGATCGGGAGGTCGGCGAGGGTCACGAGACGATCGGCCCACCGCCCGTCGGGACCGGGCGCGGGCAGCGTCGGCGCGCTCACTTCGGGGACCCGGCCTGGCTCGGACCGCCGGCCGTCGCCACCTCGGGGCGGCTCCCGAACCGTGCTCGGACAGCGGCCCCGTGCGCGGGGAGGTCCTCGGCGTCGGCGAGCGTGGTGACGTGATCGGCCACCTCGCGCAGCGCCTCCTCGGTGTACTCCACCACGTGGATGCCGCGGAGGAACGTCTGCACGGACAGGCCGGACGAGTGCCGCGCGCAGCCGCCGGTGGGCAGCACGTGGTTGGACCCGGCGCAGTAATCGCCGAGCGACACCGGCGACCACGCGCCGACGAAGATCGCCCCGGCGTTGCGCACCCGGGCCGCGACCGCACGGGCGTCGGCCGTCTGGATCTCCAGGTGCTCGGCCGCGTAGGCGTCCACCACCCGCAGACCCTGCTCCAGGTCGTCCACGAGCACGATGCCCGACTGCGGTCCGGACAGCGCGGCCTGCACGCGCTCGACGTGCTTGGTGACCGCGACCTGCCGCACGACCTCCGCGTCCACCGCGTCCGCCAGGGCCGTGGACGCCGTCACCAGCACCGAGGCGGCCGCCGGGTCGTGTTCGGCCTGGCTGATCAGGTCGGCGGCGACGTGCACCGGGTCGGCGGTGTCGTCGGCGAGCACCGCGATCTCGGTGGTGCCGGCCTCGGAGTCGATACCGATGACGCCGCGCAGCAGCCGCTTCGCGGCGGTGACCCAGATGTTGCCGGGCCCGGTCACGACGTCGACCGGCTCCACCGGGCCGGCTGCCCCCTCGGATCCGCTCAGCCCGGCCTCGGCCAGCCCGTACGCGAAGACCGCGATCGCCTGCGCACCGCCGACCGCGTAGACCTCGTCGACGCCGAGCAGCGCGCACGCCGCCAGGATCGTCGGGTGCGGAAGGCCACCGAACTCCTTCTGCGGCGGCGACGCGACAGCCAGCGACGGCACGCCCGCCTCCTGCGCCGGAACCACGTTCATCACGACGCTCGACGGGTAGACCGCGAGCCCACCCGGGACGTAGAGCCCGACCCGGCCGACCGGGACGAAGCGCTCGGTCACGGTGCCGCCGGGGACGACCCGGGTCGTGACGTCGGTGCGGCGCTGGTCGGCGTGGACGAGCCGGGCGCGGCGGATCGACTCCCGCAGTGCGTCCCGGACCGCGTCGTCGAGCCCGGCCTCCGCGGCCGCGATGGCCTCGGCCGGCACCCGCACCCCGGTCGCCTCCACACCGTCGAACCGCCGGGTGGCGTCGAGTACGGCCGGCAGACCCTGATGCGCGACCGCCTCCACCACCGGACGGACTTGCGCTACTGCGGAGTCCACGTCGAGGGCGGCGCGGGGCAGCACGCCCCGCAGGTCGGCAGCGGAACGGCTCGCCGCGCTGCCGCGCGCATCGGCAGCAGAGCTGCGGAGGTCGATTCGGGTCAGCACGGCTACGAGTCTACGGAGCGCACCGACCGGTTTCCCGCCGTGGTTGTGCTGCTCTCGTGAACACAGAGACCCGATCAATACTTTCCGCCACCTCAGGGCAGCACAGTGTGGTAACCGACGCAGCGTACGAGTTCGGCGCGCAGCGTTGCGGCTCCGCTCCTAGGCTGAACACGTGGCCGAGACCATTCCGCTGTTTCCGCTCGGCACCGTCCTGTTCCCGGGAGTGGTGCTCCCGCTGCACATCTTCGAGCCGCGTTACCGGGCACTGACCCGCGACCTGATGACCGCCGGGCCCGACGCGCGCCAGTTCGGCGTGTGCGCGATCCGGCAGGGCTGGGAGGTCGGCGACGACGCCGTGACCGCGCTCTACGAGGTGGGCTGCACCGCGGAACTCCGCCAGGTGCATCCGTACCGGGACGGACGCTTCGACGTGGTGACGGCCGGACGCGACCGGTTCCGCTTGCTCGAGGTCATACCCGCCGACGGAGACGTGCCGTACCTGCGCGGCCGGATCGAGCGGCTCCCGGAGGCGATCGCGGATGCCCGGACGGGTGAGGAAGCCGAGGTGCTGGCGGCCGGGGTCCGCGAGATCTTCGCCCGCTGCCGGACGTTGCTGCACGCGACGCTGCGAGCCGGGGAGAAGGCCCGGGAGGACGGTGTCGACAGCGCCGGACAGGCGGTGCTGCCCGCGCTACCGCTGCCCAGCGACCCCGCGATGCTGTCCTACCTGGTCGGCTCCGCGGCACCGCTCACGCTCGACGACCAGCAGAGCCTGCTGGCGATCGACGACCCGGTCGGACGGCTGCGACGGCAACTCCGGCTGCTGAAGCGTGAGGCGACGATGCTGTCCCGGCTGCACGCGGTGTCGGTGCCGCTCGCCCAGCTGCAGGTCGCCCAGTCGCCGAATTAGCGCGTCACTGGTCCGGCGGACGCCCTCCCCAGTGGCGGCCGTGCCCGCGGTTCAGCGCCGGGTCGACCTTGAGGTCGGGATATCGCGACCACGCCGCGACGACCACGTAGCCGAGCACCGCCACCAGCGGCTCCAGGAACAGCAGGCCGTGCGCGTTCAGCTTCACCGGCGTCGAGAACGTTCGTCCGGGTGCCGCATGCTGCAGCAGTGACTCGTACTCCTCGCGCCCCACCCAGGTGCCGACCTTCCAGCTGACCCAGGCACCGGCCAGGCACCCGAGCGCGAGGCCGAGCAGGACGATCGGGCCACGCCACGGGCGCGCCAGGTAGGCGGCGGGTCCGAGCACCAGCCCGACGACCAGCGCCAGCCCGCCGTAGGTGGCCTGCTGCCCGAACGCCGACTCGCCGTAGTACTCGGCGAGGATCGGTCCGTTCGTGGTCATCAGGACCGGGACGTGCGGTCCGATCCAGGCCCAGAGCACCCCGGTTCCGACGCCCAGCGCGACGACGATCCCGGCCAGCACCAGCGCGGCGACGACGTCCCGCAGGCTCACCGACGCCCGAAGGCCGGTCCACAGTGCGGCGGGTGTGAGCGCGAGAGGATCGTCCGGCTCGTCACCGGCGTGCCGGCGACGCACGACCGGAACCAACTCCGCGCCCGGCCGGGACACCCCATCGGACGGCCCACTCGCGGTCGGCGGCGTCGTCACGCCGTCCGACGAACTCGGCGATTCCTGGCGCACTGCTCAACCATAGTGCTCACCGCCCCCACCCCTGGACCAGGGCAGCGGACGCGTCCAGCCATGCCCGCCGGGTGATGTCGGCGATCTGCGAGAACACGATCGTCGAACCGGACTCCAGGGCAGGGTCGTACGGAATCACGGCGACCGCGCGCGTGCGGTGCGAGAAGTGTTCGGCGAGCTCCTCCAGCAGCGGGGACCGGATCGGGCTGGGGCAGCTCAGGATCGTGACGGCGTCCGCGACCAGGTCGGCGTGGCCGTCCTCCTCGAGCAGGTCGAGCATCCAGTCCGCGGTGAACGCCGCGTCCTCGCGGGGCAGCGTCGTCACCACCAACCGGTCGCTCTGCTCGATCACCGTCTTCCAGTTCGGGCTCTCGACGTTGTTGCCGGTATCCACGCACACGATGTCGTACGCGGCGGTCAGCAGCGCCATCAGCCGGCGCACGGTGTCCGGGTCGAGGTGCCGGGCGACGCGCGGGTCCTCGTCGCCTGCCAGCACGTCGAAGGAGCCGTCGGACGCGTGCCGCAGGTAGTTCTCCAGCACCTCGTGGATGCCGTGGCCCGCGTGGATCGCGTTCTCCACACCGGTGAGGTCGCTGATCAGGTGCTTGACCGTGCGGGCGTGCCGAGCGGTGCCCGCCCGCAGCCCGAGCGTGCCGCGCAGCTCGTTGTCGTCCCACGCGAGGACGCCGCCACCACGGACGCTGCCGAGCGTCGCGGCGGTGAGCACGGTGGCGGTCGTCTTGTGGACGCCGCCCTTGGGGTTGATGAACGCCACCGCCTTGGGCGCGCCGACGTCGGCGCGGACGATCTCGAGCGCCTGGTGGACCGGCACGGCGCCGACCAGCGGCGGAGGCGGCGGCGGGTCGGCCAGGATCGGCCCGTCACCGATCCGCTGCGCGGGCGGGGCCGGCGGCGCCAACGGAGGTGCCAGCGGCTGGGCGACGCCCACCGTGCGGGGACGGCTCCGGGATCGACCGAGTAACGCGCGCCAACGTCTGACCGCTTCGCCCCGGTCGGCGGGCTCACTCGGCCCCACCGGCACCTCCCACCCGTCTGGACGCCCCTGCGGTCAGATCACCCGGCCGCTGAGTCGCGATCCCCGCCGCATCGGCCAGGTCACCGCCAGCCTACGTACCTTCCGCCCCGTTGTGCTCGGTGGTCGGGATCCGGATCGTCATCCGACCAGATCGGCGGCGTACGGAAACGCCTTCACGAACGGGTACTCGACGGTGCCGGACAGGTCGTGCAGCTCGCGGGTACCGGGGAGCTGTGTGTAACCGAGGCGCGCATAGAACCGGTGGGCGTCGGCGAAGCGCGTGTCCGTCCACAGCTCGACCTGTCGGACGCCGAGGCGCACCGCCTCCTCCTCGGCCAGCGAGGTCAGCACCTCACCGAGGCCGTGCCGGCGCGCGGCGGCGCCCACGTACAAGCTCTTCAGCTCCGCCGTATCGCTCTCCGCACCCGAACGGATCGCGACCGAACCCACGATCGCCCCGTCCAGCTCGGCCACCCACATCCGGCCGCCGTTGGCCGCGTAGTAGGACGCCGGGGCTCGCAGCCACGGCTCCTCGGCGTCCACGTCGAGGACACAGCCGGGGTACTCGCCCCACACCGTGCCGATCAGCTCGATCAGCCCGGCGGAGTCGGAATCGGCGACCGGACGGATGACCGGGAGCGCCTTGCGCATCTCCACGTGGCGGATCCCGGCCTCCTCGAACTCCGCGCCGACCGGGGTGTAGCCGGCCCGCTCGTAGAAGCCTTCGGCGTGGAGCTGCGCGTGGAGCACCAGCTCGGGGAAGCCTCGTCGCAGTGCTGCCCGCTCCAGCCCGCGCAGCACCACGGTGCCCACGCCGCCGCCGCGGGCGTCGGACCGGACCGCCATCCGCCCGATCCGGCCGGACGCGGGCGGGCGACCCACCAGCCGACCGGTGCCGACCAGCCGCATCGGCGCGCTCGCCGGTGCCTCCGGAACCGTCTCCCAGGCCCCGACGTGGACCGCGGTCTCGTCGGCCGCGTCCCGCTCCAGCTCGGCCGGCACCCCCTGACCGGTCACGAAGACGTCGTGACGCAGCGCGAACACGGCCGGGAGCTCGGCACGGGTCACCTCCGTCACCCAGAGTGAACCGGCACGGGTCTTCATGTGCATTCCTGACAGCCCTTTCATTCGGATCCCGAAGCTCAGCCGTGCGGACCGAGCCTCAACCGGCGGCCGACGGAGACGGCGTCGCGCTCGGGCCGACAGCAGTATCGGACGGCGGACCGACAGTTCCGGATTGCTCCGGCAGCAACGGTACGAACGTCGCCCGGTCCAGCCTGCTCACCTCCGGCGCGGGATCGACCACCCGGATCCCCGGTCGCTCCGCGAGCGCCCGGAGCTGCTCCGGCGTCGCCCGGACGACCGCGGCGTACACGCAGGCGCACAACTCCCGGTAGGCCGCGGCCTCCCGGCGTTCCAGCGCCGCGCCCGCGGTGTGGACGCGGGCCAGTTCGGCATCGTCCGCGGACGCGGCGGCGCTCTCCGCCGTCGACGCCTCCTGCTCCTTCGCCGCGGCGGTGCGCTGCATGCCGGCCGGCACGTCGACGGCCAGGCGGTCGACGACGAGCGTCACCAGCTGGGTCTGGACGTCGGGCAGCGGAACCCGGGCGACCACCCGGCTCACCGAGTAACCGGAGAGCAGCGTCGGAAGGGCCGCGGGCCGCTGG
This sequence comes from Cryptosporangium minutisporangium, assembly GCF_039536245.1. Taxonomy (NCBI): domain Bacteria; kingdom Bacillati; phylum Actinomycetota; class Actinomycetes; order Cryptosporangiales; family Cryptosporangiaceae; genus Cryptosporangium; species Cryptosporangium minutisporangium. The sequence continues at coordinate 86,424 of NZ_BAAAYN010000026.1, forward strand.
TACTCCGCCAACCCGACCAACGCCCACACCGCCGTCCCGGCCGGTAGCCCGCCGAGCTCACCGGATGCGTCGGACCGGTAGGCGTCGACCTGCTGACCGTCGACCGGCCCGACCCGCGGCACGTTGCCCACCGTGTAGTCCACCGGCGCCGTCCGGGTACCGGCCCGGTACGCGACGACGACCAGGCCGACGACGAGGACCAGCGTGACCAGCGCCGTCCAGGAGCGGCTCAGCCGCCGCGCGCCCCGTCCCAACCGGGGCAGGACGCGGCCCCGAAGCACCGCGGCCCAACGCCCGACACCGGAGCCCGGCTCTCCGCTCATGACTCGGCGCGGACGCGGTCCAGCGCGCTCTGCAGGTCGCTCGGGTACTCGCTGGTGAACTCCACCCACTCGCCGGTGTCCGGGTGGTCGAAACCGAGCCGCATCGCGTGGAGCCACTGCCGCGTCAGACCCAGACGAGCGGCCAGCGTGGGGTCGGCGCCGTAGGTCAGGTCGCCGACGCACGGGTGTCGGAGCGCGGAGAAGTGCACGCGGATCTGGTGCGTGCGACCGGTCTCCAGCGTCACCTCCAGCAGCGACGCCGCCCGGAACGCCTCGACCGTGTCGTAGTGCGTGACGCTCGGCTTGCCTCCGGCCACGACCGCGAACCGCCAGTCCGAGGAGGGATGCCGGTCGATCGGCGCGTCGATCGTGCCCCGGCTCGGGTCGGGGTGGCCCTGCACCAGCGCGTGGTAGACCTTGCTGACCTCGCGCTCCTTGAACGCACGCTTGAGCAGCGTGTAAGCGCGCTCGCTGGTGGCCAGCACCATCAGGCCGGTGGTTCCGGCGTCGAGCCGATGCACCACGCCCTGCCGCTCGGCCGCGCCGGACGTGGAGATCCGGTAACCCATCGCCGCCACGCCCCCGACCACGGTCGGACCGGTCCAGCCCGGGCTCGGGTGGGCCGCGACGCCGACCGGCTTGTCGACGACGACGATGTGGTCGTCGGCGTACACGATCCGCAGTCCGGGCACCGGTTCCGGCGCCGCGGACGGTGGTGCGGCGGGGGCGGGCAGCGTCACCTCGAGCCACGCGCCGCCGGAGACCCGGTCGGACTTGCCGGCCGGAGCGCCGTCGAGGAAGGCGTCACCGCCCTCGATCAGTGCGGCGGCCGCCGTCCGGGAGAGGCCGAACAGCCGGGCCAGCGCGGCGTCCAGACGCATGCCCTCGAGCCCGTCGGGCACCGGGAGGGTGCGGTGCTCACCACGGACGACCGCCGGCGCTCCGTCGGGGACGACGGGGTGCTCGGTGTCAGTCATCCTTCGATTGTGCACGGCCCGATTTTGTCACCCGGGTCCCGTCGATCCGCCGACCGGTCAGTTCGAGGCCGACGATGATCGCGACGCCGACGCAGAGCGCGGAGTCGGCGAGGTTGAAGACCGGCCACGGCGGGTCGAACGGATCGATCAGCGCCAGGAAGTCGACGACGCCACCGCCCTCCCGGAACAGCCGGTCGACGACGTTGCCGCAGGCGCCGCCGAGCACCAGCCCGAGCGCGAGCGCCCAGCCGGTCGAGGCGAGCTTGCGGGCGCTCCGGATGATCACCACGATCACGCCGACCGCGATCGCGGTCAGCACGTACGTGTAGCCGGAGCCGAGCGAGAACGCCGCGCCGGTGTTCCGGGTGTGCACCAGGTACAGAACGTTGCCGAGCACCTCGACCGGAGGATGGTTCGTGTCCTCCAGTCGGGTGACCACGACCAGCTTGCTGATCACGTCCGCGGCCAACGTGAGCAGCGCGACCAGGGCGAACAGCCATCGGCCGCGCCGCGTCCCCGACCCGGCGGGGGCGGCCACGTCGGTGGTGCCCTCCGCCGGCGCCTCCGCATCCACCGCCGGCTTCCCGGAGTCCCCGGGCGCGTCGGTCTCCCCGGCGGCCTCGGTCTCCGCGACCGCCTCGGAGTCCCCGACGGCACCGGTCGCCACGTCGGGAGCGTCGGTCTCGGCGGGCGGTTGCCCGTCGGCCGACGCGTCCCGAGGGTCGCCGGGGGCGGCGGAGGCGCTGTCCGCGGGGCGGGTCAGCGGCGTTCCTCGATCTGCTTGCAGCTCACGCACAGGGTCACACTAGGGAACGCCTCCAGCCGCGCGGTGGGGATGGGGTTCCCGCAGCGTTCGCAGGAGCCGTACTTTCCCTCCGCGAGCCGAGCCAGCGCGTGCTCGACCTGCTGGACCCGCTCCCGCAACCCGTGGACGAGGGAGAGCTCCTGCTCCCGCTCGAAGGTCTTGGTGCCGGTGTCAGCCTGATCGTCGCCGGCGCCGTCGGCCACCCGGCTGCGCTGCAGATCGGTCAGCACCACCACCGCCTCGTCGTACTCGGTGGTGAGCTCCTGCAGCCGCGCTTCGAGTACGGCGCGCAGTTCTTCGTGCCTGCTGTCGTCGGCCGGTACCGCCGGGGAGTCGGTCTTCGATCGAGCGCGCGGGGCTGTCGCCTCCGCCGCTCCCCCCGCGGTTGCCCCCGTCGCCGCAGTGCGGGTCGACCGGCGGGTGCCGGTCTTGCCCGTTGCCCGTCGTGGGGTGTCTTTCGTGGCCTTCGCTTGCTCCGCCATCGCGGCCACCTCCGCCCGGTTCGCCGTGCTGAGCCCGGCGGTTGGTCAGAGCGCTCAGGATACGTAGCGATGCCCGTCGCGACAATGCGACGCGCACCAATGCTGACGCCGTACACGCTCGTGTCGCCCGCAGTCGCGCGTTGCCGGAGCGTGCGCGCCCTGTGAGTCTTCTCTCACATACCGTCTCGGGGAGGTCTCGCAAACCTGACTTCTAGGGCGCAGCCGCGCTCTCACCCGTCGCGGAGCGTGGACAACCGCGCCTCGGCGTCCGGTGGGGCGGGCGTGAGCGCGAGTAGCTTGTCCCGGCTCGTCCGGCCGGTCAGCAGCGAGACGGCGGCGGCCCGGACGCCGAACGCGGTGGCGACCGCCTCGATCACGGCGTCGGTGGCCCGGCCCTCGACCGCCCGGGCGGTGACCGCGACGACGAGCGCAGGCCCGTGCGGCCCGGCATGGCTGCCACCGACACGAGCCCGGCTCGCACCGGGCTTCACCCGCACCGGCACCACGAACCGATCGGTGGTGCCGACGCCGTCCCTACCCCGCGTCACCGCCGTAGGGCGACCAGGAGCCGCGTCGCGGCCGCGCAGCGGCTACACGGCGTGAAGCCGAGCTCGATCGCCTGCGCGACCGACAGCTCGACGGGCGTACGACCCTCCACCTGGGGGCAGGCGTCCAGGTGGTAACGCGGACGGGCGTCGACGACCACTACCGGCTCGTCGGCGCCGGCGAGCTTCTTCTTCTCCGAGGAGAGGAGGAGCTCCGCGGCGGGTTCCGGATCGCTGTCGTCGCCGGTGGGGCTGGGCAGCGCGCCACCGCCGACCGGCGTGGCTACCGGCGCGGCATCGGACGGGCCGGGACCCATGGCGTCCGGCCCCGAAGCGGCCTCTGGCCGGGGAGCGGCGCCCCGCTGGGCACCGTCCTCCGGCCGGGCGGCCGTGTCAGGCCGGGAACCGGCGTTCGGCTGGGAACCGGCGTCCGGTCGGGCGGCGGCGTTTGTCTCCGGCGCCGAGTCCGTGCCGCCGGAGGTGGCGGCCGGTGAAACCGGCCGGGTGGCCTGCTGGTCGGCGGGCATGCGCGGCTCGGGAGCGGTGGGCGGCGCCGAGGTGACGCGCGGCAGCGTGATCGGCTCGGTGTCCGGCTCGGGCTCCCGGGTCGACTCGACCACCAGCACCGGCGGGCCGTCGAGCGTGATCGTCGCGGTCGTGCCCGCCTCGTCGTCGTCCACGTCGTGGCCCTCGACCACGACGTCCACCACGTCCGCGTCGGCCACCCGGCGGAAGTCGTCACGGCTCCGATCGGGCGTGGTCGGCTGCACGTCGATGATCTCGGCCACGACGTCGGCGACCTCGATCGTCTCCGCGGTCTCCGGCACGCGCTCGCCGGGCACGTAGTACGGCCGACCCGAACTGCTCCGATCAGGGCGCCCCTGATCCGGGCGCCCCTGATCCGGGCGCCCCTGATCCAGGCGCCCCTGATCCGGGCGCCCCTGATCCGGGCGGGCGTGATCCGGGCGGGCGTGATCCGGGCGTCCCTGCCCATGACGCCCCTGACCGGGGACGTGCGGGCCGGGCCCCTGCGGACCGGGCGCGTGCGGACCGGGTGCATGCGGGCCGGGTGCATGCGGGCCGGGCGATTGCGCCTGCGGCCGACCTTGCGACGGGCGGTAGGACTCCCCCGGGTAGGGCTGGTCCGAGTACGGTGCCCGCTCCGGAGCCGGCAACGACGGGCCGGACCGGCTGGAGGACGGTGGCTGACCGGGATGGACCGGCCGACCCGGCGAACCGGCGTAGGCCGCTCCGGTGCCACGACCGGTATCGGCGGCGTACCGCCGATCGGCCGGGCGTGCGGCCGTCGGAAAACCCTCGGCGGCGAGCGGGATGACGCGGTCCCTGGCGTCGGCTTCCCGCGGTCCAGGCGGACGGTGGGCGGCCGCAGCCGGGTACTGGGGCTGCGCCGGCTGGGTCTTGGCCGGCTGCGCTTGGGCCGGCTGCGTCTGCCCGGGATGGGGCCGACTCATCGGCCGGGGTTGGGCGCTCGGCCGGGCGTGCCCGGGGTCGACCCACGGGGCGGAGGAGCGGTCACTGCGCCCGTGCCCGCCCGAGGTCGGCCGGACCGGACCGGCGGACTGCCCTGCCGCCGAGCCCGAGTGGGCCGCCGCGGGGCTGGACTGGGCCGCCGCGGGGCTGGACTGGGCCGCCGCCGGGCTGGACTGGGCCGCCGCCGGGCTGGACTGGGCCGCCGCGGGCCGCGACCGGTCAGCGGAGGGTCGAGACGGCACCGACTGGTCGGAACGCCGGTACGGCTCCTGCCGATGCTCCGGCTGGCGGTAGTCGGGCTCCGGCCGGTAGGGGGGCTCCGGCCGGCGCTGGCTCTCCCGGTGCTGCGGGTAACGCTCTTCGTGCGCGTACTGACGGTCCCGGGGAGCGGCCGCGGTCGACTCCGCCGGTGACGGCTGGTCAGCCGGGACCGACTGCGAGCGCCCGGCCGGTTCTTCCACGGCCCGGAGTCGCTCCGCCTTCACCCGTAACAGCGCCGGCGGCGTTGACGCCGCGGCCATCTCCGGCTCTCCTGTCGCTGCGGCCGCCGCCGCGAGGGCGCGTTGCCGGCGGATGCCGAACGCCAGGAACGCGCCCGCGAGCAGACAGGTGGCGATGGAGGCCAGGACGAAGCCGTCACTCGTCTGCACGACTCCCGCACCCAGAAGTACGGCCGACGCGCAGACGAAGAGAAGGCTGACGACGATCACGGCGTGGCGAAGCCCCGGCCCATGGCCCGGACCAGATCAGCGACCGTAGGAGTCGGCGACGTCACCGGACCGCGGCAGGCCGGTGTGCGGGCCGCCGAACGCTCCGGAGAGGCTCGACGTGCCGACGCCCTCACGGTTGATCTCGGCCTCGGTGGCCTGGCCCCGCGCCTCGAGGTCACGCAGCTGGCTCTCCAGGTACGCCTTGAGCCGGGTGCGGTACTCGCGCTCGAACGCCTTCAGCTGCTCGATGTGCTTCTGCAGCGCGGTGCGCTTGGCCTCCAGGCCACCCATGGCCTCCTGGTGCCGCTGGCGAGCGTCCCGTTCCAGCGCCTCGGCCTTCGCCCGGGCGTCCCGGGTGAGCTCCTCGGCGTTGGCGCGTGCCTCGGAGAGCAGCTTGTCGGCCTCGCGCCGGGCGTCCGCGACGTGGTCGTCCGCGGTGCGCTGCGCGAGCATCAGGACCCGCAGCGCCTTCTCGCCCTGGTCGTCGCCGCCGGGCACGGCGGGCAGCGCGGAGCTGCTCACCTGGCTCTGGGCGCTCTGGGCCTGCTGCTGGGCGGCGGCAGCGGCCTGCTTCGCCTGCTGCGCCTCCTGGCGTAGGCGGTCGACCTGCTGCTTGAGTTCGCCGTTCTCGGCGTGCAGCCGACGCACGTCGGGGTCGGCACCCGCCGCAGCCGCCGGCGCCGCCGCCGGCCCGCCGGTACGGCCGCGCTCCACCTGCGCCTTGAGGTCGTTGTTCTCCTCGATCAGCCGAGCGAGCTCCCGCTCCACCTCGTCGAGGAAGGCGTCAACGTCGTCCTCGTCGTAACCGCGCTTGCCGATCGGCGGTTTCTTGAAGACGACGTTATGAACGTCGGCGGGGGTCAGCGGCATCGAAACTCCTCCGGACACGTGTGGGTGGCTGCTGGACGGCGTGCGGTCAGTATGACGTCTCGGACAGCCGTCGGACCACGCTCATGAGGATGGTGACGATCATGAGCAGCAACAGGAAACCAAGGTCGAGGCTAACGCTTCCGATCCGAAGCGGGGGGATCACCCGGCGCAGCGCCTTGAGCGGCGGATCGGTGGTGCTGTACACGACCTCGAGCGCGGCGGACGCCGCACGGCCTGGCCGCCAGCGCCGTGCGAAGACAAGCACGTACTCCGCTACTAGCCGCCCAAGAAGTACCAAAAGGAACAAGTAGAGCAGCAAATAGGCGAGCTGCCACACGAGCAACACGGAGTACGACGTCCTTAGCTCTGGTTGAAGAAGCCGCCCTCGGCGATCCGAGCCTTGTCCTCCGCGGTGACGGTGACATTGGCCGGCGAGAGCAGGAAGACCCGGTTGGTCACGCGCTCGATGCTACCGCGCAAGCCGAAGGTGAGTCCGGCCGCGAAGTCAACCAGTCGCTTTGCATCCGCCTCGTCCATTTCGGTGAGGTTCAAGATCACCGGAATGTGATTACGGAACTGCTCTCCGATCATCCGCGCTTCGTTGTAATTCGTCGGATGAAGCGTGGTGATCCGGTACGACGTCTCTTCGGGCTCGCTCACGTCACTCACCACCGCCCTCTCGCGAAGTGACAGCTGCGGCGCGAGCGCCAGGTTGTCGTGGGTCGGCGGCGCCGGCGTGGCCGGCATCCTGCTAACCGTCCGACTCGGGTTGCGCTCCAGACGCGTGGGTCGGGTCGCGGGCTCCTCGAACTCGTCCTCATAGGTGTCGAGCTCGTCGTCGGAGTACCGACGGTCGGCGAACCGGCCGTCGTCGAAACGACGGCCCCCATAAGACTTGTCGTCGTAGCGACCGTCCTCGTACGGACCGTCCTCATAGCGAGGGTCGTCCTCGACGAGGCCGAGCCAGACGCCTGCCTTCCGCCATGCACCCATGGAGCGCCCCCTCCTCCTCGTCGGCGATAGACACGACCGATGCTAAATGACACGCGTGTGATTCTGCATTTTCAAGGCCTCACACTACCGTGTCCGGACACCCGTTTCCCGAGCAAAGCGGATCCGACACGCACGTGTGTCGCGCCGTGTCGGACAGCCGACTCGAGGTCGCTGCTCATTCCGGCCGAGATCCACCGCGCTTCGGGATGGTCCCCCCGCAGCGTGGCGCCCAGTTCGGCGAGTCGTGCGAATGCGCGGTCGGGATCGCCGCCTAACGGCGCGACCGCCATCAGGCCGAGCAGCCGCAGCGCGGGACTCCCCGCCACTTCGTCGGCGAGCGCCGCCACTCCGGACGGCGCCACGCCGCCACGGCCGGCGGACGCGCCCTCCTCCAGGTCCACCTGGAGCAGCACGTCCAGCGGCTGGTCCCGCAGCCGCTCGGCCGCGCTCGCGAGCGCGGCGGCCAGNGGCGGCCAGTTCCGGACGATCGACACTGTGGACGACGTCCGCGTACCGGACGACCGAGCGGGCCTTGTTCCGCTGGAGCTGCCCGACGAAGTGCCACCGCACGTCGAGGGTGGGCAGCTCCGCGTGTTTGGCCTTGGCTTCCTGATCCTTGTTCTCCGCCACGTCCCGGACGCCCAGCGACGCCAGCGCCGCCACGTCGCCCGCGGGCCACGTCTTGGTGACTGCGATCAGCGTCACGTCGGCGCGATCCCGCCCGGCGTCCGCACAAGCCGCGGCCAGCCGACGCTCGACGTGCTCCAGCCCCGCGGCGAGCTCGGCCCGCCGCTCGGCCGAGACGGACCCGGCCGAGCCGGGGTCGGCCTGCTCCGAGCCGGACGCCGCCGGCCCGGAGGAGGCAGCATCCGACGCGGCGGGACCGGCAGAGCCGGTCCCGCCTTCGGCCGGGGACAGGGGCGTCACGCCCCGTTCTTGAGGAAGTCGGGCACGTCGACGTCGTCGAAGATGACGCGCTTCGGCGCCGGGGTGGCCGGCTGCGGGGTCGGCGGCTGCGGAGTCTGGTGCGGCGCAGCGGAGACCGGCTGGTTGGCCGGCTGCCGCGGCGCGTAGCCGGACTGGTCGCCGCTGTAGCGCTGCTGGGCCTGCTCCGCGTAGGACACCCGCGTGTTCGCCGCCCGGTAGGCGGGCGCGCCGCTGTCGAACCCGGCCGCGATGACCGTGACCCGCACCTCGTCGCCCAGCGCGTCGTCGATGACCGTGCCGAAGATGATGTTCGCGTCCTGGTGGGCGGCGTCCGCGACCAGCGAGGCGGCCTCGTTGATCTCGAACAGGCCCAGGTCGGAGCCACCGGCGATGGAGAGCAGCACGCCGTGCGCACCCTCCATGCTGGCCTCCAGCAGCGGGCTGGAGATCGCCGCTTCCGCGGCCTCGACGGCGCGGTTCTCTCCGCGCGCACTCCCTATTCCCATCAACGCCGACCCAGCCCCGCTCATGACGCTCTTCACGTCCGCGAAGTCCAGGTTGATCAGACCCGGCGTGGTGATCAGGTCGGTGATGCCCTGGACACCCTGCAGCAGGACCTGGTCGGCCATCTTGAACGCGTCCATCATGCTGATGTCGCGGTCGCCGAGGGAGAGCAGCCGGTCGTTCGGAATGACGATCAGCGTGTCGCACTCGTTGCGCAGGTCGTCGATACCCGTCTCGGCCTGCACCGCGCGCCGGCGCCCCTCGAACGCGAACGGCCTCGTGACCACACCGATGGTCAGCGCGCCGAGCTTCCGGGCGATGCTGGCGACCACCGGCGCACCGCCGGTGCCTGTTCCACCACCCTCGCCCGCCGTGACGAACACCATGTCGGCGCCCTTGAGCACCTCTTCGATCTCGTCCTTATGGTCCTCGGCGGCCTTCCGGCCGACGTCCGGGTTCGCGCCGGCACCGAGGCCCCGCGTGAGCTCACGACCGACGTCGAGCTTGACGTCGGCGTCGCTCATCAGCAGCGCCTGGGCGTCGGTGTTGATCGCGATGAACTCGACCCCTTTGAGGCCCACCTCGATCATCCGGTTGACGGCGTTGACACCGCCGCCGCCGATGCCGACGACCTTGATGACCGCCAGGTAGTTGTGCGGAGGTGTCATCGGTGTGCCTTCCTAGTGAGCAATGGTCCCGTGAGCGATGGAGAACCCATAGGCGTCGGAGCCCGGTCGAGGGTGGCCCGACGCCCATTTGAACCGGCGACGCAGCTCACGTGGCCGAACTCTCACCCTCTAGTAGAGCGTTACTGTTATGTCAAGTGTTGCTGTGATCGGACGGTAGGCGCCTGCGCGGGCGTGATTCAAGCAGCCACGCGGGCGTGTCTCGCGAGGATCGCGGCGCACGCCCGGACCTGACCGTCAATGCCACATTGTTCCCTATAAGAGGTAAATGTCCAAAGTGATCGGCGTTGACCGACTTCAAGCGACCAAGCGGTCCCAGCTTTCCGTACCCCTGCTTCGTGCGCTACCCCGCGCGTCGCCGTACGACCACCCTCACCCTGAGCCTCAGGTCCACTTTCCAGACACTCTGTTATAGCCGTTTCTCAGCGGTACGGCCGCTCACGAGTCAGCGCACGGTCACGACGTCCGGCGCGCTGACGTCGATTCGTTTGCCGGACTCGCCGAGGAGCGCGGTCGCGATCTTCGCCTTGCGTGGGCTGTCGTCCGGCCCGCCCCAGAACACGACGCGCTTGTCGGTGAGCCGGACCTCGACCCGCTGCGGCGTCACCGCGACCACCACCGAGACGAGCTCACGCAGCTGCGGCGTCAGGGCACTCGCGACGGTCAGCGCGGCGCGGGTGGCCGGGTCGCCGGCCTCCGGGTCGGGCACCCGGATCAGCGGGAGCCCGGCCGGACGGGACGCCACGGCGCGGAACGGGTAGCCCTCCGCGTCGACCAGGACGTACCCGACGCCGCGGGCGGCCACCGCGACCGCGGTCCGCTCGACGATCGTCACGACGACGGTGTTCGGCCACGCCCGGCGCACCTGGACCGACGCGACCGCAGGCAGCTTCCCGATCCGGGCCGCGGCCGCCGCGGTGTCGAGCCGGGCCAGCGGTGTCCCGACCGGAATCGCGGCGGCGCGGGCGACCTGCTCGGTCGTGACCGTCCGTTCCCCGCGCACGGAGATCGTCCGAACGCCGAGCAGCGCTGAGCCGAGCAGCGCCCACACCGCGACCGACGAGACAACGACGACGCCCGCCACCAGCGCATACGGCGCCACCGCTCGGAGCCCGCGACGTCCCTTCCGGAACGCCCGCCGTCCGCCGGTACGCGCCGACCTGTTGACCGCGTCCCGCCGGAGCCGCCAGCGCCGTGCCGGACGATCCGACTTGCCGTTCGTCGGTGTCCGCGCCACGGTCTCCTCCCGCCCAGCCGCCCGTCAGAGGGCCGAGCGTACCGACGCCCAGCGAGGCCGCTCCGGCAGCGACACCCAAGACCTAGGTCACACGGAGTGTCGCCCGACAGGCGTTCCCCAGGGCACCACACCGCCAGCCCACTTTCGGGAAGACCACCCGTGCCAGCGTCGGGAACGACGGATTTTCGGGAAGGCCACCTCTCGGCGCGGTTTGAGAGGTGGCCTTCCCGAAAACGATCGCGCGCCCGCAGGCCCCGGGCGCCGGTCAGCTCACCAGGCCGGCTTGCTCCTCCAGCGCCGTCAGGATCTCCGCGCCGAGCATCGAGATCGGCGGAGCACCCATCGTGACGACGAGGTCGCCCGGACGGGCACGTCGAACCACCTCGGTGGCGACCGCGGACCACGAGGGCTCGAACACCACCTGGTCGGGCGGCAGCGGCACCGCCCGTGCGAGCGGCGCTCCGCCCTGGCCGGGAAGGCGCTCCTCCCCGGGCCCGAAGACCTCCATGACGACGACCTCATCGGCCAGCCCCAGCGAGGCGGCGATCTCGTCCTGGAAGGCGACCGTTCGGTACATCCGGTACGGCTGGAACGCCACGATCAGCCGGCCCTGCCCGGCGAGCCCGCGCAGCGTCGTGAGCGCCGCGGTCATCGACGTCGGGTGGTAGGCGTACTCGTCGTAGACCCGCACACCCGCGGCCACGCCCTTGAGCTCGAACCGGCGCCGGACACCGCGGAACTGCCCGAGGGACTCCACCGCCTTGCCCGCGTCCAGGTCGAGTTTGACCGCGGTCAGCAGTGCGGCCGCCGAGTTCAACGCCAGGTGGACGCCGGGCACCGCGACGCTCACCGCGCCGAGCTTCACGCCGTTCAGCACCGCGACGTACGAGGTTCCGGCGACGTCGCTGGCCTCCTCGGTGAGCCGGAGGTCGGCGTCGGCCGCGCGTCCGTACGTGAAGACCCGCCGCCCGGTCGACCGGGCGTACTCCCCCAGGCGCGTCGCACCGGCGTCGTCGGCGCAGACGACCACGACGCCGTTCCGGTCGACGCGGTCGATGAACTGGCGGAAGGCGGCCTCCAGGCCGGCCATGTCGCCGTAGGTGTTGAGGTGATCGGCCTCGAGGTTCGTGATGATCGCCACGTACGGCGAGTAGAGCAGGAACGTGCGGTCGCTCTCGTCGGCCTCGACGACGAAGTGCTGCCCGCTGCCGTGGTGCGCACCCACCCCGGCGTCGGCGAACTCGCCGCCGATGAAGAACGACGGGTCGACGCCGCAGTGCTGCAGCACCGTCGTCACCATCGAGGTGGTCGTGGTCTTGCCGTTGGTCCCGGCGATCGCGATCACCTGGCGACCGTTCATCGCGGTGACCAGCGCCTCGGCCCGGTGCAGGACCCGCAGCCCGCGTCGCCGGGCCTCGACCAGTTCGACGTTGTCGGCGGGGATCGCGGTCGAGTAGACGACCGTGTCGACGTCCGCGACGTTCGCGGGGGCCTGTCCGAGGTGGATCGTCGCACCGAGCGCGCGGAGCGTCTCCAGGGCCGGCCACTCCTTGATGTCGCTGCCGCTGACCGGAATGCCTCGGGTGAGCAGCAGTCGCGCCACGCCGAGCATGCCGACGCCACCGATGCCGATGACGTGCACCCGGCCGAGGTCTTCGGCCGACAGCTTGGAAAGGTCTTCGGTCATGCCGGCACCTCGCTAGCGCTCGGCGCCGTCATGTCCTCAGGTTCGACTGTGTACCCCGACATCAGGCCCGCTCCTCCGCCCGCTGGTTCTCCCGGACCGCCTGGTACACCAGCGCGAGCAGGGCCTCGTCACCGTCCCGGCGACCGTACCCGGCAGCCGCGCGGCCCATGGCCGCGATCCGGTCGGGTTCACCCAACAGCGGTATCACGTTCTCCTCCAGCCACGACGCGGACAACTCCGCGTCCTCCACCAACAGTCCGCCACCGGCGCGCGTCACCGGCAGCGCGTTGCGCCGTTGTTCGCCGTTCCCGTGCGGGTACGGCACGTAGACGGCGGGCAGCCCGACCGCGGCGACCTCGGCGCAGGTCAGCGCCCCGCCCCGGCACAGCATCACGTCCGCCGCGGCGTACCCGAGATCCATCCGGTCGAGGAACGGCAGCGTCACGTACTTCGAACCGGTCCGCTCGGGCATGATGTCGAGCGTGTTGCGGGCACCGATCACGTGCAACACCTGGATCCCGGCGGCGCCGAGCGCGCCGGCCGCGGCGGTGACCGCCAGGTTGATCGAGTGCGCGCCCTGGGACCCGCCGGAGACGAAGAGCACCGGCTTGTCCTGGTCCAGGCCGAAGTGCTCGCGGGCGGCCGCTCGTGCCGCGGCCCGGTCGAGGGTGGCGATCCCGCGGCGCAGCGGCACCCCGACAACGGTGCCGTGCCGCAGCGTGACGTGGTCCCCGCCGAGCCCGACGAACGGCGTCAGCCGGGCCCCGACCTTGTTCGCGACCCCCGCTGGGTCGTTCACCTCGTGCACGACCAGCGGGAGCTTCTTCCGGCGCGCGGCCAGGTAGGCCGGGAGCGCGACGTACCCGCCGAACCCGATGACGACCTCGGCGTCCACCCGGTCGAGGACTTCGGCGACCGCGGCCACGCTGCGGCGGACGCGGCCGGGCGTCCGGGCGAGGTCGGCGTTGGGGCGCCGGGGCAGCGGGTAGGCCGGTACCAGCTCCAGGTCCCAGCCACGGGCCGGGATGATCTCGGTCTCCAAGCCCTTCGGGGTGCCGAGGCAGGTGATCCGCGCGTCCGGGTGGTACCGCCGGATGCACTCGGCCAACGCCAGTGCCGGCTCGATGTGGCCACCCGTCCCGCCTCCGGCCAGGACGACCGATCGCAACGCCGTCACCGACGACCTCCTGTCCGTGCCCGGTGGGTGGACCTACCTAACGGGCGCCCGGCCCTGCCAGACCGTAACGCCTGCCGGGCCCGTCCGGGGCGCCCGGGCAGCTCGGGCAGCGGGATCCCCGCCCAGCGGACCCACCAGGCGCGGCCGCGGGCGTGCAGCGCGAGCACGGCCTCGGGCTCGTGCCTGGCGAAGCTGGCCAGCATTCCGATCACGAACATGGTCAGCACCAGCGAACTGCCGCCGGCCGAGATCAGCGGCAGCGGGACGCCAGTGATCGGCAGCAGCCCCACCACGCCCCCCATGTTCACCAGTGCCTGTCCGGCCAGCCAGACCGTACCGGCGGCCGCAACGAGCCGGCGGAACGGGTCGTCCACCCGCGCCGCGATACGCATGCCGGCCCACGTGAGGACGCCGAACAGCGCCACGACGACCAGGCAGCCGAGAACGCCCAGCTCCTCGCCGATGATCGCGAAGATGAAGTCGTTGTGGGCCTCCGGCAGTGCCCCCCATTTCTCCCGGCTCTGGCCCAGACCGAGGCCCCACCAGCCGCCGGTGCCGAGCGAGTAGAAGCCTCGCACCAGCTGATAGGTGTCGCCGTCCTGGTGGGCGAACGGGTCGGTGAACGTGGTCAGTCGCGAGATGCGCTCCTCGTTCCCGACGATCAACGGCACCAGCCCGACGACGCCGATCGCGCCGAGCGTCGCGAACACCCGGAACCGCACCCCGGCGGTCCAGAGCAACGCGACGAGGATGAAGAGCAGCAGGATCATGCCGCCGAAGTCCTCGATGCCGACCAGCCCGAACAGCACGACCGAGCCGACGAGGAGCGGCACCGCGAGGTGCCGCCACTCGGTCAGCAGCGGACGCTTGCGCACCAGGACGGCCGCGCCCCACAGCACGAGCGCGAGCTTGGCCACCTCGACCGGCTGGATCTGGACGAACCCGAAGTCCAGCCACAGCGTCGCGCCGTTGACCTCCTTGCCGAAGAACGGCAGCAGCACCAACAGAATCGTGGCGAGCACGACCAGCGGCCAGCCCAGCATCGGCCAGACGCGCATCGGCAGCCGCAGTGCCAGCCAGAACGCCGGGATCCCGATCAGCGCGAACGTCAGCTGCTTCGTGAAGATCGTGAACGCGCTGCCCGAGCTGGCGTACGAGTCGATGCTCGACGCGGAGAGCACCATGATCAGCCCGAGCCCGAGCAGCAGACCGGTGCTCGCCAGGAGCGCGTAGTAGGACGCCATCGGGCGGCGCAGCAGCCCGGTCACCACCCCCACGTAGCGACCGGACGCGGTATGGGCCTCCAGGCCCGCCGGCGCCGCCACTAGAGCGGCACCTCGTCCGGCCGCGTGCTGACCTCAGCGGTGGCGGAGGCGCCTGGCGGGAACGGTTCGACGGCGCGGAGCACTAGCCGTCCAGAGGGGACGCCGCCGCCAGCTTCTCGACCGCCTCGGCGAACGCGTGCCCGCGCGCGGCGTAACTCGGGAACATGTCCAGGGAGGCGGCGGCCGGGGCCAGCAGAACGGTGTCACCGGGGCGGGCCAGCTCGGCGGCGGCTGCGACGACCTCGGTCATGGCTCCATCATCGGCCCTCGACACCTCCCGCACGGGGACGTGCGGCGCGTGTCGGCGCAACGCGTCGGCGACCTCGGCCCGGTCGACGCCGAGCAGCACTGCGCCCGCGAGCCGATCGGCCACGGTCGCCACCAGCGGCGCGACGTCGACGCCCTTCAGCTGTCCCCCGGCGACCCAGACCACCCGGGGATAGCCCCGCAGCGACGCTTCGGCCGCGTGGGGGTTGGTGGCCTTGCTGTCGTCCACCCAGGCCACGCCGCCGCGGGTGGCCACCAGCGCGTTGCGGTGCGGCTCCGGCTGATACGCGGCCAGCCCCGCGGCGACCGCGGCCGGGTCGACGCCGTGCGAGCGGGCCAACGCCGCGGCGGCCAGCGCGTTCGCGACGTTGTGCGGCCCGGGCGGCCGGATCTCGCCGAGCGTCCCCACCGCGGTGGCCTGCGCCGGGTCGGGGGTGAACGCGCGGTCGACCAGCAGGTCCTCGACGACGCCGAACTGGCCGGACGCCGGCGTGTGGAGGCTGAAGCCCACCCGGCGGCCGGGCGCCGCGGCGAGCAGTTCGGCTACCCTGGCGTCGCCGATGTTGCCGACCGCGACGGTCTCCGGCGAGTGCCACAGCTTCGCCTTCGCCGCCGCGTACCGGGCGAAGTCGCCGTGCCAGGACAGGTGGTCGTCGGCGAGGTTGAGCAGCGCCGCGGCGGCGGGGGCCAGCGTCGAGGACCAGTGCAGCTGGTAGCTGGAGAGTTCGACGGCGAGGACGTCGTAGGGCTCGCTCCCGGAGTCCGACCCAGCGAGCACGGCGTCGATCAGCGGCGTCCCGATGTTGCCGACCGCGGTCGCACGCAGCCCGGCGCTCCGCAGGATCGTCGCGAGCATCGTCACGGTCGTGGTCTTGCCGTTGGTGCCGGTGACCGTGAGCCAGGGAGTGTCGTTGGGGCGTAGCCGCCACGCCAGCTCCGGCTCGCTGAACACCTCGATACCCGCGGCCAGCGGACCGGCCAGCAGCGGGTGGTCGGGCCGGAAGCCCGGCGAGACCACGATCTGCTCGAGGTCGCCGGGCAGCTCCGCGGGGTCGACCAGGACGTCGACCCCGGAGTCGGCCAGCGCCGCCAGTGCCGGTGAGTCGACCCGGTCGAACACCGTGACCCGAGCGCCGACCTCGCGCAGGGCGCGGGTCACCGCCGCGCCGGTGACCCCGGTTCCGCCGACGACGACGTGCCGGCCCGAGTACCACCTCCGGGAGGTCATTGCTGCAGCACACCCAGGTAGTCGGTGAAGAAGATCCCGAGTCCCGCGGCGACGAAGAACCCGGCGATGATCCAGAATCGGACGACGATCGTGGTCTCTTGCCACCCGGCCAGCTCGAAGTGGTGCTGCAGCGGTGCCATCCGGAAGACCCGGCGTCCGGTGCTGCGGAACGAGATGATCTGGATGACGACCGACATCGTCACGATGACGAACAGCCCGCCGAGGATCAGCAGCAGCAGCGTCGTCCGGGTGGTCAGCGCCAGACCCGCGATCAGTCCGCCGATGCCGAGCGCGCCGGTGTCACCCATGAACAGCCGGGCGGGCGGCGCGTTCCACCAGAGGAAGCCGGCGAGCGCGCCGGCCGCGGCCGCGGCGATCAGTGCGGTGTCCAGCGGGTCCCGGACCTCGTAGCAGTACCCGTTCGGCCCGGGAAGCCCGTCGCAGAGGTGCCGGTACTGCCAGAAGCCGATCAGGATGTACCCGGACAGAACCATGATCGACGGACCGGTGGCCAGGCCGTCCAGACCATCGGTGAGGTTGACGCCGTTGGCCGCTGCGATGACGACGAACGCGAAGAACAGCGCCGCCCCGACCTGGGTCAGATTCGCCCAGCTGATGTCCCGGATGAACGAGAGCTTTTCGGACGCGATCGTGTAACCCTGCTCGTCCGGAAGGTTCAGCGCGAGAAACGCGAACCCCGCCGCGACCACGGCCTGGCCGATCAGCTTCCCCCGCTTGTTCAGCCCGAGGCTGCGCTTCTTCCGGATCTTGATGTAGTCGTCGACGAAGCCGACCGCGCCCATCCCGACGAACAGACCGAGCAGCGTGACCGCGGTCGGGCTGATCCGGTGGTCCCCGATGACGATCTGGGCGACCACGTACGCGATCACCGTCGCGAGGATGAAGACGATGCCGCCCATCGTGGGCGTCCCACGCTTGGACTGGTGGTGCTTGGGGCCCTCCTCGCGGATCTCCTGGCCGAACTTCAGCCGGTGGAGATAGCGGATGGCGACCGGGGTGCCGAAGATCGATACGACGAAGGCCACGAACGCCGCGGCCAGAACACTCCTCACGCGTGGCCACCCCCGGCCGCAGGCGCGGCCACCGACTCGGCCAGCAGCGCGTCGACCACCCGGTCGAGCCGTGCCGACCGAGACGCCTTGACCAGCACCACGTCGCCCGGCGTCAGCTGCTCGCTGAGCAGCCGCACCGCGGCGTCCACGTCCGGCACGTGCACCGACTCCTCTCCCCAGGACCCTTCCAGGACCGCGCCGGCGTGGATTGCGCCGGCCTCCGGGCCCACCACGACCAAGCGGTCGATGTCCAGCCGCACGGCCAGCCGGCCGATCGCGTCGTGCTGCTCACGGCTGGATTCGCCCAACTCGGCCATGACACCCAGCACTGCCCACACCCGGCGCCGCCCCCGCGGCTCCGCGCCGACGTCGGGCGCCGGAGCTATCGGCACAGACATCGCGCGCAACGCTTTCAGTGCGGCCCGCACCGAGTCCGGGTTCGCGTTGTAGCTGTCGTCGACGATCGTCACCCCGTCGGCCCGCTCGGTGACCTCCATCCGACGGCGGCTCACCGGTACCGCGGCGCCCAGCGCGGCGGCGACCTCCTGCAACGGAAGGCCCAGCTCCAGCCCGACGGCGGCCGCCGCCAGCGCGTTGCCGACGTGGTGCTCGCCGTGCAGGCGCATCGTGACCTCGGCCGTCGTGTCCCCGGCCGCGAGCGTGAAGCTCGGCCGTCCGACGGCGTCCAGGCGGACATCGGTCGCCCGCACGTCGGCATCGGGTGCCTGACCGACCAGCACGACCCGGGCCTTCGTCCGGGGCGCCATGGCACGTACCCGCTGATCGTCGGAGTTCAGGACGGCGAGCCCTCCTGCGCTACCGGTCGGCAGGGCCTCCACCAGCTCACCCTTCGCCTGCGCGGTCACCTCGACCGAGCCGAACTCGCCGACGTGTGCGGTTCCGACGTTGAGCACGACGCCGATCCGCGGCGGCGCGATCTCGGTCAGCCAGCGGATGTGGCCGACCCCCCTGGCGCTCTTCTCGAGCACCAGATAACGCGTGTTCTCGTCGGCGCGGAGCACCGTCCACGGGTGGCCGAGTTCGTTGTTGAACGAGCCGGGCGGTGCGACGGTCGGGCCGAGCCGGACGACCACGCCGGCCAGCAGATCTTTGGTCGACGTCTTCCCGCTCGACCCGGTGACGCCGACGATCGTCAGCTGCGGCAGCCGGTCGACCACCGCCCTCGCCAGCTTGCCGAGCGCCACGAGCGCGTCGTCCACCAGCACGGTCGGGACGTCGCCGACCGGTCGGGTCGCGAGCACTGCGACGGCACCGGCGGCGATCGCACCGGCGGCGAAGTCGTGGCCGTCCACCCGGTCGCCGGCCAGCGCGACGAACAGGCCGCCGTCGGTCACCTGCCGCGAGTCGTACTCGACCGTGCCGGTGACCACCGTGGCCGGGTCGCAGTTGCGGAGGTCACCACCGGTGGCGGCGGCGACCTCCGCCAGCGTTAGCGGAATCATGCCCGCGCTCCCCCGGAAGTGCGGGCGGCTACCGGAAGCCCGGCGAACGCGGCCGCGAGCACCTCGCGATCGTCGAACGGGTGCACCACTCCAGCGACCTCCTGGCCCTGCTCGTGTCCCTTGCCCAGCACCGCGACGCAGTCGCCGGGACCGGCCCGCTCCACCGCCGCGGCGATCGCGGCCGCCCGGTCGCCGACCTCGACGACCTCGGCGCGCTCTTCGGTCGACACCCGGGCGACGCCGGCGAGCATCGCCGCCCGGATCGCCGCCGGCTGCTCCGAACGGGGATTGTCGTCGGTGGCGACGAACAAATCCGCCCCGCGGGCCGCCGCCTCACCCATCAGCGGACGCTTTCCGGCGTCCCGGTCTCCGCCGCAGCCCAACACGCAGATCAGCCGCCCGCTGGTGACCGGACGCAGGGCGGCCAGCGCCGCCGCCACCGAGCCGGGATCGTGCGCGTAGTCGACGACGCCGACCGGGCCGCCTGATCCCGGGGAGACCCGCTCCATCCGCCCCGGCACCTGGCCGGCGTTCGCCACCGCGTCCACCGCGGTCGCCGACGGCACCCCGACGGTCGTCAGCACCGCGATCGCGAGCGCCGCGTTCTCGACGCTGTAGGCGCCGGGCATCGCCACCCGCGCGGGGGTAGGGACGCCGTCCGGCCCGGCGATCGTGAAGTCCTGTACGAACCCGTCCGGCCCGCGCTCGACGACGCGCCAGCGGGCGTCGGGTGCCCCCGCGACGGAGACGGTGATCGTGTCCGGGCCTGCCAGCCGCTTGCCCGCGGCATCGTCGACGTTGACCACCTCGCGGGCCGAGCGACCGTCGAACAGGCGCGCCTTGGCCTGGAAGTAGTCCTCCAGGTCGGCATGGAAGTCGAGATGGTCGACACCGAGGTTGGTGAACGCGCCGACCGCGAACCGGACGGCGGCCACCCGGTCGAGGGCGAGCGCGTGGCTGGAGACCTCCATCACCACCGCGGTGACGCCGCGCTCCTTCGCGACCGCGAGCAGCGCCTGCAGGTCGGGGGCCTCCGGGGTGGTCCGTACCGAGCGGAGCCGTTCCCCGGCGATCCGGGTCTCCACGGTGCCGAGCAGCGCGGTGGTGTGCCCGGCTGCCCGGAGCCCGGCCTCCACCAGGTAGGAAGTCGTCGTCTTGCCGTTGGTACCGGTGATGCCGACGACGGTCAGCGCCGCGCTGGGGTCGCCGTAGACGCGGGCGCTGACCCTGCCGAGCACGGCGCGGGGTGCGTCGACGACGAGCAGCGGCAACCCGGTGTCGCGGGCGAGGTCCGCGCCGGCGGCATCGGTCAGTACGGCGACCGCACCGGCCTCCGCGGCCCGGGCCGCGAACCGCGCGCCGTGGGTGCGGGCACCCGGCAGCGCGGCGAACAGGTCACCGGGCCGGATCGCCGAACTGTCGTGCGTGACACCGGTGATCCCGACGTCTCCGGTCGCGCTACCGCCCACCAGCCCGGCGAGTTCCGTCAGGGGAACTTCCGCCGGGGCAGCAGGCCGCGGGGCGCTGGCGTAGGACACGGCCACAGACCCTACCGCCGACCTATCCGTACAAGGTGATCGGTGGGGCCGCCCTGCCCGACGGTGACACGCCGTAACGGCGAAGCGTGAATCCGGCCAGGTCGGAGAAGACCGGACCGGCGACCGGGCCGCCGAGCCCTTCCGGAGTGTGAATGAAGATGCTGATGACGTACCGCGGGTTGTCGGCCGGAACGATGCCGATGAACGACGACACGTCACCCTCCATGTACTTGTTGCCCTCGGCCCGCTTACCGGTGCCCGTCTTACCGGCGACGAGGTAACCGGGGACCGCCGCCAGCGGCGCGGTGCCCTCCGACGTCGCGATCGCGGTCATGTCCCGGACGACGGTCGCCGCCGCTTCCTCGCTCACCACCCGCTCCGGCTTCGCCCGCTCGGTCGCCCGGACCGTGTTGTCGGGGCCGACCACGCTCTTGACCAGTTGCGGCTGAACCTTCATGCCGCCGTTGGCCAGCGTCGCGTAGAGCGCCGTCATCTGCAGCGGCGTCGCCGCGACGCCCAGCCCGATCGGAATCGACCCGGCGGACGGGCCGCTCCAGTTCTCCGGCGGCTGGACGATGCCCCGCGACTCGCCGGGCACCCCGATCCCGGTCTTCGTCCCCAGACCAAACGCTCGCTGGTACGAGTAGAGGCGCGCGGCGCCGAGCTTGTCGGCGATCATGATCGTGCCGATGTTGCTCGACTGCGCCAGGATGCCCATCAGCGTGTACCGCGACGACACCGTGTGCTCGTGGGTGTCGGTGTACTGCTCCCCGCCCTTGTCGATGTGGTCCGGCAGATCGAGCACCGTGTTCGGCTTGATCACCCCGGCGTCGAGGGCGCCGGCGACCGTCAGTGCCTTGTGGACGGAGCCGGGTTCGACGACGGCCGCGGTCGCGAGGTCGAGGGTCGGACGCTTCTTCGGGCCGGTCCGGTCCGCGCTGACCATCGCGAGGATCTCGCCGCTCCGCACGTCCATCACGACCGCCGAGCCGTTCCAGGCCTTGGTCGCCGCGAGCCGCTCGACGAGCAACTTGTTCGTCTGATACTGCAGGTCACGGTCGAGGGTCAGGACCAGGTCCGAACCGGCCTTCGCCGGCTCCGTGCGGTGATAGCCGTCCGGGATCTCCTGGCCGCCGGTGCCCTTGTCGTACACCCGCTTGCCGTTGACGCCCTGCAGGACGGAGTTGTACCCGGCCTCCAGCCCGGCCAGGCCGGTGCCGTCGGTACCGGTGTAGCCCACCACGTTCGCCGCCAGGTTCCCACCGGGCACCTCGCGCACCTGATCTTCCTGCACGATGAGGCTGGGGATCGTCTCCCGCAGCCGATCGACCGCGTCCCCGACCGCGAGCGGCACCTTTTTCTTCAGCACCACGTAGCGGTTCAGCGTGCCGTCTTCGCGGGTCTTCCGAACCAGCTTCTGCTTCACCGCCGCGGTGGTCATACCGAGTAGCGGCGCGACCGCCGTAGCAACCTCGCTGGCCTCGGCGTCGTTCTTGATGTACCCGGGGTCGGCCGCGATCGTCGCACCCTGGACGTCGTGGGCGAGCACGTTGCCGTCCCGGTCGAGGATCGCGCCGCGCGGGGCGTACAGCTCTTCACTGACCCGGCGGTCGGTGGCCGCCATCGTCGCGTACTGCGAACCCTCGGTGGTCTGGATCTGGACGAGCCGGCCGCCGACCACGGTGAACAGCGCGAGTAGCACGGCCAGCGACACCCGCAGCCGAGCGCTCGGGTTACCGAGCCGGGCGATGCCCCGCTTCCGGCGCGGGGGCCGGGGCGGAGGGACGTGCACCGTCTGCCGCCGACGCGGCGGTGGATCCGTCCGGACGCGCCGGGATCGGCCACGCTCGGGACGGTCGGCGTGGCGCACCCGGGCCGAGGCAGGGGGACGTGGGGTCCGGGCCGTGCGGGGTTTCGGTGGCCGCGCCGGCTGCTCAGCGCTCTCCCGGACCGTGCGTCCGCGGGGGTGGTACTGCTGCGACTCGGCGAGCCCGGACCGGCGAGGACGTTCCCGCTCCCGCGACGGGTTCGGTTCCCGCGGAGGGCTCTGCCGCCGGGGCGGATCCGGTTCCGACGAGCGGCGCTGGTCCCGGGTGCGGCTCTCCCGCGGGCGGAACGGCACCACGTTCTCGGCGCTACCGGACCGCCCGGCCTTGCCGTTCCGGCCGGTCCGTCCACCGGCGACGGCCCTTCCACCGGCGGCATTGCCACCGGCGGCGACGTTGCCCCGGCCACCGGCGGTTTTGCCCCGGCCGTTGGCAGCCTTTTTTCCGGCGGCGTTGGCCCGGCCGGCGGACGGCCGATCGTCCCGTGGGGGCTTCGCCGCCATCAGCGGCCCGCCGACGGCGACGGCGAGGCCGACGAGCCGGACGACGCGGACGCGGACGGGGTGGGCGACGGCGGCGGGGTGGCCGGCACCGGCGTCCCCACGACCTTCCCTTCGGGCAGCACGACGAAGCCCGGGTCACCCGCGGGAACGAGGTCCAGCTCCTGCGCCCGCTTGGCCAGCTTCTCCGGCGACTCCTGGTTCTCCAGGGCCTGCTGCAGCCGCTGCTCCTCCTCGTCCAGCTTCTCCTGCCGGGTTTCGAGGTCGTGCAGGCGGAACGCGTTCTCGTTCACGGCGGTGTTCAGCAGGACCAGGCCGATCAGACCACCGATCGCCAGCGCCAGCACGAGGACGACGAACGGCGCCCGGGAGGACGCGGTGACAGTGCGGGACGGGACCGAGGGCGAGGGCGGGACGCTGATCGGGGCCGCCTGGCGTCGCCTGCCGCCGGCCGGCTGAGCGGCGTTCGCGGCCGACCGGCCGGACCGGGCGGACTTGGTCTGGAGGGGTCGTCCTTCCCGGACGGCACCGGGACGCGACCGCAGGCCGGCACGTGAGCTCGACATCATGTCACCTCGCCCTCACTGAGTTCCTCGAGTCCGAAGCCGTTCGGTGGCCCCGAGCCCGTTCCGTTCACCTCGCTCAGCGGCGTTCCGCCGTTCCACCGGACGTCGCCGCACCGAGCCGTTCCACCGCGCGCAGCCGCACCGGCGCGGCCCGCGGATTGGCCGCGATCTCCTCCGGGCTCGCGGTCTCGGCGCCACGGGTCAGCGCCCGGAACCGGGGGCCGTACTCGGGCAGCTCGACCGGCAACCCGGCCGGCGTCCGGTCCTGGGTCACCGCGGCGAACGCCTGCTTCACCAGCCGGTCCTCCAAGGACTGGTACGCCATCACGACGATGCGCCCGCCGGGTCGGACCGCGTCCAAGGCGGCGGGCAACGCGTCCCGCAGCGCGTCGAGTTCGCCGTTGACTTCGATCCGCAACGCCTGGAACGTGCGTTTCGCCGGGTTGCCCCCGGTCCGTCGGGCCGCTGCCGGGATCGCGTCGCGGACCAGCTCGACCAGGCGCGCGCTGGAGCTCAATGGAGTCCGTGCTCGCTCCCGGACGATCGCCGCAGCGATCCGCGGCGCGAACCGTTCCTCGCCGTACGTCCGCAGGATCCGAGCCAGGTCGTTCTGCGAGTAGGTGTTGAGGATCTCGGCCGCGGTCGGACCACGAGTGGTGTCCATCCGCATGTCCAGCGGAGCGTCCCGGGAATAGGAGAAACCCCGCTCGTCCTCGTCCAACTGCAGTGACGAAACGCCCAGGTCGAGGAGGAAACCGTCCGGCGCCTCGACCCCGGCCTGCTCCAGCGCTTCGGGGATCTCGTCGTAGACCGCGTGCACGAACCGGACCCGAGCCGCGGCCGGGCCGAGACGCTCAGCGGCGCGGCGCAGCGCCTCCGGGTCCCGGTCGATCCCGACGACCGTCAGATCGGGGTGTGCGGCGAGCAGCGCGGCCGTGTGGCCGCCCAGGCCCAGGGTGCCGTC
The DNA here is from genome assembly GCF_039536245.1 of Cryptosporangium minutisporangium. Classification (NCBI taxonomy): domain Bacteria; kingdom Bacillati; phylum Actinomycetota; class Actinomycetes; order Cryptosporangiales; family Cryptosporangiaceae; genus Cryptosporangium; species Cryptosporangium minutisporangium. Next base: position 110,588 of record NZ_BAAAYN010000026.1, read on the forward strand.
GACGACGACCGCGCCGGGGACGCTCGCCACCGGCGCGAGGAGTTCGAGACACCGGTCGAGCAAGACCGGTACGTGCACATCCGAGTGGGGAGCGGCGCTGCCAGCACTGCCGGGGACCGGGACGTGCGCACACGTCTGGTCGTCCGCCATGCCGCCCCCTTGGCTCCGGTGCGCGTCCCTCCGGTGACTCAGTCCTCCGGTGACCCGTCTCCGGTGACCTTGTCTCCGGTATCGAAGGCCGGGTGGCTGACCGTGTCGCCAGGTCCCCATCCGCTTCGCGTGGCCTGGCGCCGGGGAAGGTGCGCCAGGAGGACCGCCAAGCGGCTGGAGACCTCACGTCACGGGCCTCGTCCGGCCCTTGAATCAGTTCGTTCTGCGATGTCGTGGGGTCTGCTCGGTGTCGCGGCCGTGAGCCCCCTCATCGCCGCGGGTCAGAACACCCCGGGCAGCACCTCCTCCTCGACCTCGGCGAACGCTTCCTCGGACTCGACCAGGTAGTTGTCCCAGGCCTGCCGGTCCCAGATCTCGACCCTCGTGCTCGCCCCGATCACCACGCAGTCCCGGTCGAGACCGGCGTACTCGCGCAGGTGAGCGGGGATCGTGATGCGCCCTTGGCGATCAGGGACCTCGTCGTGGGCGCTGGCGAAAAACACCCGGCTGTAGGCCCGGGCCGCCTTGTGCGTCATGGGAGCCGCGCGGAGTTGCTCGGCGACGCGGCTGAATTCGGCCATCGGGAAGACGAAGAGGCATCGTTCCTGCCCTTTCGTCACCACCAATCCTCCTGCCAGCTCGTCGCGGAACTTCGCCGGCAGGAAGAGCCGACCTTTTTCGTCCAGGCGGGGCGTGTGCGTGCCAAGGAACATCGCACTCACCACCCCCTGGAATGGAGCATCCCAGACGCTCCATCACGCCCCACTGTACTCCACTTCCCCCCACCGTCAACGACTCAAACCCGTAGCGGTCAGGTATCCGGGTGATGTCTCCGCAGGTCAGGGCGGTGGAGCGGGAGTGGAGCAGGTTGGCACACCCGAGCGACGCTCCAGCACCGTGCGCAACGGGAGCGTGGCGGAGGTCCACCGGGGGCCACGACGGGGCGACGGTGGGCTCTAACACACCGGGCCGGTGACCCCGACCACTCGGGGGCACCGGCCCGGTGAAGTACGTCACCCGCCTCCGCGGCGGGTGCTCGGCGTCAGGCCACGATCGTCACGATCCGGCCCGGCACCACGATCAGCTTGCGGGGCTGCGCGCCGCCCAGCATCGCGGCGACCTTCGGCTCGGCCAGCGCGGCCGCGCCTACGGCGTCCCGGTCGGCGTCGGCCGGGACCGTGATCCGGGCCCGCACCTTGCCGTTCACCTGAACCGGGTACTCGACCTCGGCCGCCGCCAGCAGGGCGGGATCGGCGACCGGGAACGGGTGGTAGGTCAGGCTCTCCTCGTGGCCCAGCTTCTCCCACAGCTCCTCGGCCAGGTGCGGGGCGAACGGCGCCACCATCAGCGCCATCGCTTCCACGACCTCGCGCGGCGTTCCGGCGGAGTTGCCGTAAGCCGACGTCACGTGGTTGGTCAGCTCGATCAGCTTGGAGACCGCCGTGTTGGTGCGCAGGCCCTCCAGGTCACCGCGGACGCCCTCGATGGTCTGGTGCAGCAGCCGCCGGGTCTTCTCGTCGGCCTGCTCGTCGGTCACCCGCAGCGCGCCGGACTCCTCGTCGACCGCGGTGCGCCACAGCCGCTGCAGGAACCGCATCGAGCCGACGACCGCGCGGGTCTCCCACGGACGCGACACGTCCAGCGGACCCATGGACATCTCGTACACGCGGAACGTGTCGGCACCGAAGTCGGCGCACATCTCGTCCGGAGTGACGACGTTCTTCAGCGATTTGCCCATCTTGCCGTACTCGCGGTTCACCGGCCGGCCCTGCCAGGTGTAAACGCCGTTCTCCTCGACGACCTCGTCCGCCGGGATGTACGTGCCGCGCTCGTCGGTGTAGGCGTACGCCTGGATGTACCCCTGGTTGAACAGCCGCCCGAACGGCTCGGACGAGCGCAGGTGGCCCAGGTCGAACAGCACCTTGTGCCAGAACCGCGCGTACAGCAGGTGCAGCACGGCGTGCTCGACGCCGCCGACGTACAGGTCGACGCCGCCGGCCGGCTTGGCGGGCGTGGGGCCCATCCAGTACTGCTCGTTGGCCGGGTCGACGAACGAGCCGTCGTCGGTCGGGTCCAGGTAGCGCAGCTCGTACCAGCACGAACCGGCCCACTGCGGCATCGTGTTGGTCTCGCGCCGGTACTGCTTCGGGCCGTCACCCAGGTCCAGCGTGACCGTCACCCACTCGTCGGCGCGCGCCAGAGGCGGCTCCGGGTCGGTGTCCGCGTCGTCCGGGTCGAACGTGCGCGGCGAGTAGTCGTCGATCTCCGGCAGCTCCACCGGCAGCATCGAATCGGGCAGCGCGACCGGCAGACCGTCCTCGTCGTACACCACCGGGAACGGTTCACCCCAGTACCGCTGACGGCTGAACAGCCAGTCGCGCAGCTTGTAGGTGGTGGTCGCCTCGCCGTGCCCGTTCTCGACCAGCCAGTCGAGGATCCGCTTCTTGGCCTCGGCGACGCCCAACCCGTCCAGGAAGCCGGAGTTGATCGCCGGCCCCTCGCCGGTGAACGCCTTCCCGTCGAAGCCCTCGGTCGGCTGCACGGTCCGGATGATCGGCAGGCCGAAGACCTCGGCGAACTCCCAGTCGCGCTCGTCCTGGCCGGGCACCGCCATGATCGCGCCGGTGCCGTAGCCGGTCAGCACGTAGTCGGCGACGAACACCGGGAGCCGCTCACCGTTGGCCGGGTTGATCGCGTACGCGCCGGTGAACACACCGGTCTTCTGCCGCGCGTCCCCGGACCGCTCGATATCGGACTTCGCGGACGCGGCTGCCTGGTACGCCGCGACGGCGTCCGCCGGCGTGGGCGCGCCACCGGTCCCGGCCGCGCCACCCTTCCAGGAGGCGGGGACGTCGGCCGGCCACTCGTCCGGGACGATCGCGTCCAGCAGGGGATGCTCCGGCGCCAGCACCAGGTACGTCGCTCCGAAGACCGTGTCCGGGCGGGTGGTGAACACCCGAATCGGGGCCGCCGGGGCGGAGTGCCGTCCGCGGGCCTCGCCGTCCGCAGCGCCGGTCGCTACCCGGAAGTCCAGGTAGGCGCCGGTCGAGCGGCCGATCCAGTTGCGCTGCATGGCCTTGATCGACTCCGGCCAGTCCACCTGGTCCAGGTCGTCGGCCAGCCGATCGGCGTAGGCGGTGATGCGCATCTTCCACTGGCGCAGCCGCCGCTTGAACACCGGGAAGTTGCCGCGCTCCGACCGACCGTCGGCGGTGACCTCCTCGTTGGCCAGCACCGTGCCCAGGCCGGGGCACCAGTTGACCGGCGCGTCGGACAGGTAGGCCAGCCGGTAGCTGTCGACCAGCTTGCGCTGCTCGACCCGGGACATCTCCGCCCAGGGCGTCGGCGTCGAACGCGTGCCGGCCGCGAACTCGGCCTCCAGCTCGGCGATCGGACGGGCCTTGCCGGCGTCGCGGTCGTACCACGAGTTGTAGATCTGCAGGAAAATCCACTGCGTCCAGCGGTAGTAGCCGACGTCGGTGGTGGCCAGCGCTCGGCGGCTGTCGTGGCCGAAGCCCAGCCGGCGCAGCTGCGCCCGGTAGCGCTGGATGTTCTCCTCGGTGGTCTTCCGGGGGTGGGTGCCGGTCTGCACCGCGTACTGCTCGGCGGGCAGGCCGAATGCGTCGAAACCCATCGGGTGCAGGACGTTGTAGCCCAGCATCCGGTGGTAGCGGGCGTAGACGTCGGTGCCGATGTACCCCAGGGGGTGCCCGACGTGCAGGCCGGCACCGGACGGGTAGGGGAACATGTCCATCACGAACATCGGCCGGCCGCCGTCGTTGTGCCAGCCGGGCGTCGGAGCCGCCAGCGGACCGGTGGGGTTCGGCGAGTGGAACGTGCCCTCGGCCTCCCAGCGGTCCTGCCAGCGCTTCTCGATCGCCGCGGCCAGCGTGGCGGTGTAGCGGTGGGCAGGCGCGTCGGCGGCCGCGACGCCGGAGCCGGTCTCGCCGGGGTTCTGCTCGCTCATCGTGGGATTCCTTGGACTGAAAAGACTGGATAAGGGAGGGCTCGAGACACGAAAAAACCCCTCGTATGAACTCTTTTCAACCTCACCTGATCTCGCAGGCTGGGCACCGCCCTCAGGGTCGGTCGAAAGGAATTCACCTAGGAGGGGTAGCCGTGCTGACCGACCGCGTTGGTGGCTCCACCGTCGGTATTCGACGGCGTGCCGCGCGTCAGCACGGCACGATAAGGAGCAGCCCGGCGCCAGGAGACTGGGTGCCGGCCACAGGGGTGGATACCTCGGCGCTCACCATGACGGCACTATACCGCTACCCCGATCCGATCGCCGACGCCGTAAACCGCCTGACGCCGCCTGACAAAACAGTGCACAACGGTACGGATGTGCTGGGCAGCGCGGATCGCCTGGCGGTCGAGCTGGATCCTGGAAGAATGGCGACAGGTCCGGACGACTCCTGGCTGTTGTGCACCCTCGGGGACGCAACGTAACCAGGCTGGAGTTCCGCCTCAGTAATCCCAGGTAGATCCTGCGCAGCGCCGCGGATCCGCGCTCGCAGTACCGTCCGAGCCGCTCCCGCAGCGGCCCGAGGAAGAGGGCAGTCGGTGACGACGCACGGCACTCTGGAGAACTACGGTCCACCGGCTGATTTCGGTGGTGTCCGGCTCGTCACCGACCGGATCGTCGCCAACGTCGAGCGGGTGATCGAGGGCAAGACGTCGACGATCACGCTCGCGGTCGCCGTTCTCCTGGCCGAGGGTCACCTCTTGATCGAGGACGTGCCCGGTGTCGGAAAGACCAAACTCGCGAAGGCGCTCGCCCGCTCGATCGACGGTTCGGTCCGGCGCATCCAGTTCACCCCCGACCTGCTGCCGTCCGACGTCACCGGGGTGAGCATCTACAACCCGGAGACCCGCTCGTTCGAGTTCAAGCCGGGCCCGGTGTTCGCGAACCTGGTCGTCGGTGACGAGATCAACCGGGCGTCGCCGCACGCGCAGTCGGCGCTGCTGGAGTGCATGGAGGAGCGCCAGGTCACGGTCGACGGCGTGACCTATCCGCTGCAGAACCCGTTCATGGTCGTCGCCACCCAGAACCCGACGCACATGGCCGGTACCTACCCGCTGCCCGAGGCGCAGCGCGACCGGTTCACCGCCCGGCTGGCGATGGGCTACCCCGACCGTCGGTCGGAGCTGGCGATGCTCGACGGGCACGGCGAAGAGGATCCGCTCAACGGGCTGCGGCCGGTGTGCGACGGCAACGAGATCCGGGTGCTGGTCGAATCGGTCCGCCGGATCCACGTCGCGGAGCCGGTCAAGTGGTACGTCATCGACTTGGTCAGCGCCACCCGCAACAACCCCGACCTACGGCTGGGCGCGAGCCCGCGGGCCAGCCTGCAGCTCCTCCGCACCGCGCGGGCGTTCGCGGCGATCGAGGGCCGCGACTACGTCCTTCCCGACGACATCCAGCGGCTGGCGGCTCCGGTGCTCACCCACCGGCTGATCCCCACCGAGGAAGCCGTCTTCAACCGGCGAACCGCCGAGGTCATCCTCGCCGACCTGGTCGCCAGGGTTCCGGTGCCGGACGCCAGGGGCGGGCGTCGCCCCCGATGAGGCCGGCGTGATCCGAGCCGCCCTCCGGGGTCTCACGACCCGCGGCCGCAGTTTCCTCGCGGCCGCGGCGGCCGCGACGCTGTCCGCGTTCGTGCTTGGTGAACGAGAGCTCCTCCAGGTCGCCGGCCTGCTGGCGGCGCTCCCGGTGCTGGCCGTGATCGCGGTGGCCCGGACGCGATACCGGCTGTCCTGCACCCGTGCGGTCCATCCGGCCCGGATCCAGGCGGGCATGCCGGCCGCCGTGACGCTGCGGCTGGAGAACCTGTCCCGCGTCCCGACCGGCGTCCTGCTGCTCGAGGAACAGCTGCCCGCAGCGCTCGGCGAGCCGCCGCGGTTCGTGCTCGACCGGCTGGCCAGCCGGCAGTCCGGCAGCGTGGAGTACCCGATCCGGGTGGACGTCCGGGGCCGGTACGAGATCGGGCCGCTGACCGTCCGGCTCTCGGACCCGTTCGGCCTCTGCGAGCTCACCAGGTCGTTCACCCGCACCGAGCGGATCATCGTCACCCCGCAGGTCGCTCCGCTGGCCGCGATCACGCTGGACGGCGACCGGTCCGGGACCAGTTCCAGCCAGCCGCGGTCCACGATGGCGCGCGGCGAGGACTCGGTCAGCACCCGCGAGTACCGCCACGGCGACGACCGCCGCCGGGTGCACTGGAGGTCGACCGCCCGCACCGGCGAGCTGATGGTGCGCCGGGAGGAGCAGCCTCGGGAGTCCACCGGCACCGTCCTCCTCGACACCCGGTTCGGCGCCCACCGCGGCAGCGGCCCGGCGTCCAGCCTGGAGTGGGCGGTGAGTACGGCCGCGAGCATCACCTGTCACCTGTTGCGGGCCGGATTCGACCTGCATCTGGTCACCGACGCCGGCACCGACCAGGCGATCACGACACCCACCGGCGAGAGCGTCGCGCTCGGGCTGCTGGCCGAGATCGAGGCGAGCCGGATCCAGTCGCTCGGCATGGCCCTCGACCGGTTCCACCACGAGCGTGACCAGCTACTGGTGGCGATCGTCGGCCTGCTGAGCCCGGAAGAGTGCAGCCGGCTGGCCGCCGCGCGGACCGGCGGCACGTCGATCGCCGTACTGATCGACTCGACCGCGTGGGCGTCCCTGCCGGCCGGCGCGAAGGCCGAGGCCGACCGCAAGTACCAAGAGAACATCGGCCGCCTTTCGGCCGCCGGGTGGAGGGTGCTCCCGGCACGGCCGGGAGCGCGCATCAGCAGTCTGTGGACGCTGGCGGGCGGGCACGGCGCGGGGCCGGGTGCGGCGATCGGACCCTCGTCCGGAGGCGCCGGATCCGGCTACGGGACGACGAACGGCCACGGGACGACGAACGGCTACGGGGCTTCGCACGGCATCGGGGTGCCCGACGGGCACGGCCTGACGAACGGTTACGGAACCACCAACGGGTTCGGCGCCACCAACGGCAACGGTGGGCGCCCGGGAGCGGCTGGATGAACCGACGCACTCACGTCTCGATGGTCGCGGGCATCGCGACCCTGTTGTCCGCGACGTCGCTGACCGGCGTCCTGGAGGGCTGGTCCTGGCTGCCGGTGGTCGCCGGCAGCATCATCGTCGTGACGCTGGCCGGCGTCGGCGCTCGCGCGCTGCGGACGCCGCCCTGGCTGCAGCCGGTGGTGGGCGCGGTGGCCGTGCTGCTCTACACCACGGTCGTGTTCGGGCACGATCGCTTCCTCGGTATCGTCCCGACGCCGGCCACGATCGCCGGCCTCCGCACCGATGTCTCCACCGCGTTCGCCGACATCGCCGAGCTGGCCGCCCCGGTACCGCCCCGGCCCGGAATCCTGCTGCTCGCGGTCTGCGGTGTGGGACTGGTCGCGATCCTCGTCGACCTCCTCGCGTCGGTGCTCGGGCGGGCTGCGCTGGCCGGTCTCCCGCTGCTCGGCCTGTACACGGTGCCCGTCGCGGTCGACCGCGAGGGCATCGGCTGGCTCCCGTTCGCGCTCGGCGCCGCCGGCTTCTGCTGGCTGCTCGCCGCTCAGCACGGCACTACGCTGCGGCGCTGGGGCCGACCGTTCGGTACCGGCAACCCCGCTGCCCCGGACCCGCTGCGCGGAGTCGGAGCCCTGGTCGCCGGCCGACTCGCGGTGTTCGGCATCCTCCTGGCCGTGCTGCTGCCGGCCGGTGTCCCGGCGATGTCCGCGGAGGGCCTGCACTCGCTGTTCAAGGGCGGTCTGCCGGGCACCGGCAGCGGCCGGACCGTCACCGCGATCAACCCGGTCACCGAGCTGCGCGGACAGCTCAACCAGGAGGACCCGGTCGAGATGCTGCGGGTCCGCACCAACGACGCCGATCCGTTCTACCTGAAGCTGGCCACGCTGGAGCGGTTCAACGGCAGCGGCTGGACGCTCCGCGACATGAAAGCCAAGCCGGAGGCCCGGGTGCGCAACGGCGTGCCGAACGTCTCCGGCATCGACGCGGGCATCCCGACTCGTTCCCAGGAGTCGTCGATCGAGATCGTCGGGCTCAGCCAGTCGCGCTACCTGCCGCTCTACTCCAACCCGACCTCGGTCGAGGTGGACGGCGACTGGCGGTTCGACCGCGGCTCGGAAGCCGTGTTCAGCACCGTGGACACCACCGAAGGGCTCGAGTACTCGTTCCAGTCCCGGCGGGTCGTCTACAGCTCCGAAATGCTCCGGGACGCGCCGGAGCCGCAGGCGAACAGCGACCTCGTCCGCCGGTACACCGAGATCGACGATCCGGTGGCCAGCGTGCAGAGGCAGGTGGACGAACTCGTCGAGGGCAGGACTTCGCAGTACGAGAAGGCCGTCGCGCTCAACAGCTTCTTCTCCACGGAGAACGGCTTCGTCTACGACCTGAAGACGGCCGCCGGCACCACCGAGAGCGCGATCGTCTCGTTCCTCGAAACCCGGCGCGGCTACTGCGAGCAGTACGCGTCCGCGATGGCGTACATGGCCCGGTTGGCGGGGCTCCCGGCCCGGGTGGCGATCGGCTTCGGGGGCGGCACCCGGAACGGCGACTTCTGGTCGGTCACCAGCCACGACGCACACGCCTGGGTGGAGATTCACTTCGCGGGCATCGGCTGGGTGCCGTTCGACCCGACGCCGGCGGATGGCGCGGGGCAGTCCGGTGACCTGGCCTGGGTCGACAGCGAGGTCACCGATCCGGGCGAAGTCACCGGCCAGACCCCGGCCGAGGAGAGGGAGGCCGCGGCGGCGCCGGCCGCCCCCAGGGCCGAGCCGACGCCGAGCAAGTCGGTCGACACCGCCAAGAAGGACGAGGACAAGGACAAGGACGACGGGCCGTCGTTGCTGGAGATCATCCGCACGATCCTGATCTGGGCGCTCGGCGGCCTCGTGGTGCTGGCGCTGGTGATCGCGCCTGCCCTGGTGCGACGTTGGGTGCGGACGCAGCGGCTGGTGGCGGCGGTCGGCGGCGGCGACCCGGCTGCGGCTGCACACGCGGCGTGGGACGAGGTCGTCGACACGCTCGTCGACCTGGACAGCGCGGCGGAGACCAGCGCGGACACACCGCGCGTGCTGGCTCAACGGCTCCGGGCGGACGGGCTGGACGGCTCGGCGCAAGGAGCGTTGGCGTTGCTGGCGCAGGCGGAGGAGCAAGCGCGGTACGCGCCGCGCGTCACGGCGGTGCCCGGGCTGGCCCAAGCCGTCGTCACCGTACGGGCGGCGCTGCACCAGCGGACGCCACGGCGACGCCGCATCATGGCCGAGTTCGTGCCGGCCTCGACGCTGGAGCGCGTCGGCTCGGCCGTCCGCTCGCTCCCCCAGCGGGCGCGCGGCAAGTAGCCCCGGGAAGCCGCCCACGCGGGACCTCCCGTGGGCGGTGCCCGGCCGCGTGGCACACCTGGGCGGCCCGGTGTCGAGGTGACAAGAAACACAGTGGCCGCCGCCCGGAGCGGGCGCGGCCACTGTGAAAACTGCGTGCGGGAGCGTCACCTGAGACGCCTGCGCTGACCGGTGCTACCGGTCAGCGCAGAGGTACTCGAAGACGGGGAGTGCCGACGACGGTCGACGCTCCCCGCTCGCTGCGGTCAGCGATCCTCGTCGGCCCGGCGCCGCCACCGCTCCTCGAGGCGATCGAGAAGCGACGACCGGTGCCCCCGGCTCCGTCCCTTGGTCTTCGGCTCGCTACCGACGGCGTGGAGGGGCCTCTGTTCACCGCGTCCGGTGTACAGGTAGGACTGGACCCCCAGCACGGCGGCACCGAACATCACGACGAAACCGAGGATCCCCAGCAGCGGCACTCCACCAGGGGCGATCTTGCTGACCAGGCCGAAGACCATGATCGCAACACCAGCGAGGAACAGAGCGACCGCGAGCGCACCACGTCGGACTGCGCGATGCCGGGGGTCGGTCGAGCGCACCTTGTCCGCGAACTTCGGATCATCCGCGAGCAAGCCGCGCTCGATCTGCTCGAGCAGCCTTTGCTCGTTCTCAGAGAGCGGCACGGCACTCCTCCCCGCTCTTCAGGGCCGCTCCAACCGATCCGGAAGCCCGGACATGGGCGACCGCCGTGGAACGGCCATTGCGGCTTTCCGACCATGAGTTTACGAGCGGTCCGCGATGTCGGAAAGACAGACGGCCACGCTGGTAGTCGGGGACCGGACAGGACACGGTCGAGAGGCGGTGTTCACTGCTCCGAAACCCGATCACGGCTGTCCGTTTCCCTCCCCGTAGCCCTCTTTCGGGACCTTCTGACCTTTTCTTTCCCCACGATCCGCCGGACGCACCAACGCCGCCGGACGAACCGCACCGATTCCGAATCGCCGCACTGCCGCGTCCACCGCGCGGTCGGCTTCGGTCCAGCCGCGGTCGGCTTCCCCGAGCGTCGGCTGGCGAGCGACTGCCGCCGCCGAACCGATCCCTTCCACCCGGACACCGACCAGACGGATCGGCATCGTGGGCGACAACCCAACATACAATCGCCGCGCTGTGTCGTAGATCTCTTGGGTGCCGTCGGTCGGCGACGGCAACGTGCGCGACCGGTTGACCGTGGAGAAGTCCGCGAACCGTACCTTGATCACGACTGTTCTCCCCACCTGCCCGGTCGACCGCAGACGGGCCGCCGTCTTCTCCGCTAGACGGAGTAGTTCCCGATTGATCGTTTCCGAATCCGACTGGTCGACGTCGAACGTCTCTTCGGCCCCGATCGACTTGTCGGCCGTGTCCGGGACGACCGACCGCGGGTCGCGGCCCCAGGCCAACGCGTGCAGGTGAGCGGATTGCGCCGCCCCCACCGAGCGACGGAGCACCGGCAACGGCAGCCGGGCGAGGTCACCGACGGTCTTGAGACCCAGCCGGTCGAGCTGCTCGCCCGTGCGGTCGCCGACGCCCCAGAGCGCACCGACCGGGAGCGGGTGCAGGAAATCGAGGACGCCGTCGGCCGCCACCACCTGCAGACCGTCGGGCTTGCACAGCGTCGAAGCGAGCTTGGCCACGAACTTGGTCGTCGCGACGCCGACCGAGCAGGTGATCTGCTGCTCGTCGTGGACCCGCTCGCGGATCAACTGCCCGATCCGGGCCGGGGAGCCGAGCAGCCGCTGGGCGCCGGCGACGTCGAGGAACGCCTCGTCGAGGCTGAGCGGCTCGACCAACGGCGTGACGTCGCGGAAGATTTTCATCACCGCGGTGGATACCTCGGTGTAGGCGCCGTGCTGGGGCTGGATGTACACGGCCTGTGGACACAGCCGCCGGGCCCGGGCGGTCGGCATCGCGCTCCGCACCCCGAACCGGCGCGCTTCGTAGCTGGCGGACGAGACGACCCCGCGTGGGCCGGTGCCGCCGACCACCACCGGGCGTCCCCGCAGCGAGGGATCGCGGCGGACCTCGACCGAGACGAAGAACGCGTCCATGTCGACGTGCAGGATCCGGCACCCGGTGTCGTCGGCGGACCCGTCCCCCGGCCCCACCCGCCCCAGCCCTTGACTCCTACCCATGCTGCACGGCCCGTCGTGAACGACGCTGACAGCCGCGCGCAAGGCCTTGAGACCACAGCAAGGTCGCGGCGGCCTCGCGCGCGGACGTCAGCCCCGCCCACGACGGGCTCCAGGTCCGAAGTTCGGGGAGCATGCTCGGAGCTTAGGCGGTGCCTCCGACACTTCGACCCTCTCGAGCGAGGAGGAGGGGCACCTCGAGGTCGGACTGCGCGATCGAACCGTGGAGGCCGACGAGGCGGGACTCGCGGGGCTCCTGCTCGGTCGCGATCAGCGCGGTCTCCGGGCCCGCCGCGACGATCACGTCACCGAGCCGTCCCAGCAGCTCCGGCCGCACCCGTGGCCCGAACCAGCCGGCCTCCACCGCCGCGTCCCTGGAGAGCACCCAGGCAGCGTTGCCGAGCGTCTCCGCCCACGCCGCGAGGACGTCGTCCGCGGCGCCGGGGACCGCGTACACGTGCCGGGCCCGCGCCTCGCCGCCGAGCAGTGCCACCCCCTCGCCGAGCGCGGGATAAGCGTCCAGGTCGATCCGGACGGGAGGGTCGACCATGCCGTGATCACCGGTGACGACCAGCAGGGCGTCCGGGGGCAGCGCCGCGGCCAGCCGCTCCACCATCCGGTCGGCCACCGCGAGCTCGTGCCGCCAGGCGGCCGAACGCGACCCGTAGACGTGCCCGGTGCCGTCGACCGTCGAGTAGTAGGCGACGGTCAGCGAGCGCGGTTGTTCAGCGACCGCCTCCGCCGTGCGGGCCACCAATGCGCCGGGGCTGTCCGCCGGCCGGTACTCCGGCCCTCTCCAGACCGCTCGGGTCAGTGGGGATTGCGCGAACGCCCCCGGACCGACGTGGAACCCCGGTAGGCCGGCCGCCACCGCTTGCTCGAACACGGTCGGCCGGGGCTGCCACCGCTCCGGCACGGTCGTCTTGTCCCAGCGCAGCAGGTTGAGCAGCACACCGCGCTCGGGATCGCGCACTTGGTAGCCGAACATCCCGTGCTCGCCCGGCGGCAGCCCGGTGCCGAAGCCGGCCATGCTCGTCGCGGTCGTGGACGGGAAGCCGACGGTCAGCGGTGGCTCCCCGTCGAGCGACGCGAGGAAAGGCGCGTCGGCGGTGTGCTGCCGCAGCAGAGCCGTGCCCAGACCGTCCACGATCAAGACGCAGACCCGGTTCGCAGCCGGTAGCCGCAGCCGGTCCGAGTATTCGCCGTCGGGGGACTGACCGTCCGCCTCGTCGAGGCGGACGCCGAGCGCCCGGACCGCCGCCGGCAGCAGTTCCGCCGCGGACCGACGCCCGTACGCGGGTGGGACCGGCGCACCGAGCGCGGTCGAGCCGCCGGGCTCGGCCGGAGGGGCGGTCGTCACCGCCGGGCCAGGACGTGGAGCTGGGTAGCGATGTCCCGGTACGGCGGACGCTCGGCCAGCGCCAGTTCGAGTGCCACCAGTGCCTCCAGCGCGTCGGGCTCGACGTCGACGACGGCGCCCGGCACCAGGTCGGCGAGCACCCGGACACCGTGCCACCGTTCGGGCGCAAGGCCGGCCTTGGTGACGAGCGCGGCGAGCGCCTCCAAGTCATAGCGGCGGGGCTCCAGGTCGCCGCTGAGCGCGTCCTGGGCTTGACCGAAGTGCCCGGCCAGAGCCCGCGCGAGCACCGTCGCGACCCGGTTGGCCACCAGCACGCTCGCGCACCCACCGGGACGCAGCGCCGCGGCCACCGCCGCGAGCGTCCGGGCGGGATCGTCGACGACCTCCAGGACGCTGTGGCAGAGCACCACGTCGGCGGTGCCGGGCTCGACCAGGTTGGGCAGATCGTCGGCGTCGCCCTGGTACGCGGTGATCCGGTCGGCGACGTCACGCTCGGCGGCCCGCCGGGCCAGCGCGGCGAGCGCGTCCGGGCTCGGATCCACCACCGTGACCCGGTGCCCAGCCTTGGCCAGCGGGACCGCGAAGCCGCCGGTACCGCCGCCGGCGTCGACGACGTGCGCGGGGGCACCGTCGGTCGCGGCACGACGGTCGAGCTCCGCGTTCAGCACGGCCCAGACCACGGCGTAGCGCGGGTTGGCCTGCGTGCGGGTGCGGGGCACTGGAGCACCTCCGGAGTTCGAGATCGTTCCCGTCGACCCTAGTGCCGCGGCTCACCGGAAGTCGCGCGACGTCGACGTCACCCGCAGCGGCAACGGCTCCAGCACCTCCGCGCTCACGCCGATCACACCCTCGACGTTCTGCAGCCGTCCGCGCACCAGCAGCGCCGCCGAGCCGCGCGCGACCCGCCGGTACCGGGTCCAGACCCCCTGCGTGCAGACGACGTTGAGCATCCCGGTCTCGTCCTCGAGGTTGACGAACGTGACGCCGCCCGCGGTCGCCGGCCGCTGCCGGTGCGTCACCACCCCACCGACCAGCACCCGGCTCCCGTCCCGGAACGCACCGAGCGACGCGATCGGTACCGCGCCCCGGGCGTCCAACTGCGAACGGACGAACTGCGTCGGGTAGCTGTCCGGCGAGACCCCGGTCGCCCAGACGTCCGCGATCGCCTCCTCGACCTCCGACATCCCGGGCAGCATCGGCGCCTCCACCCCGATCACGACCCCGGCGAGCCGGTCGGGCCGCCCCTGCGCCACCGCGCCGGCGGCCCAGAGCGCGGCCCGCCGGGAGAGCCCGAAACAGTCGAAGGCCCCGGCCGTGGCCAGCGCCTCGACCTGCGCGGTGGTGAGCGCGATCCGCTGCGTCAGGTTCGTCATGTCGGTGTACGGGCCGTGCTCCGCTCGCTCGGCCACCAGCCGGTCCGCCAGGTCGTCGCCGATCGTCCGGACCGCGGCGAGCCCCAGCCGGACCGCGTGGTCGAGCCGGGGTGGTGTCCCCGGCGGTGGGAACGCCGAGGGGCCGTCCGGCACGCCCAGCGGCTCCAGCGTGGCCTTGGCCAGGCTCGCGTTGAGATCGGGCCCGCGCACCGTGACGCCGTGCCGCCGGGCGTCGGCGACCAGCGACTGGGGCGAGTAGAACCCCATCGGCTGGGCGGCGAGCAACGCGGCGCAGAACGCGGCTGGGAAGTACCGCTTGAACCAGGAGCTGTAGAGCACCAGCGCGGCGAAGCTCATCGCGTGGCTCTCCGGGAAGCCGAAGTTCGCGAACGCGGCGAGCTGGCCGAAGATCTGGTCGGCGAGCTCGCCGGTGATGCCGTTCGCGGCCATGCCGGCGTAGAAGCGATCCCTCAGCGCGTCCATCCGCTCCGGGGACCGTTTCGAGCCGATCGCCCGGCGCAGCTGGTCGGCCTCGGCCGCGCTGAACCCGGCGACGTCGACCGCCATCTGCATCAGCTGCTCCTGGAACAGCGGGACGCCGAGCGTCTTGTGCAGCGCGTTCTCCAGCAGCGGGTGGGCGTACCGGGGTTTCTCCTGCCCGTTGCGCCGCCGGATGTACGGGTGCACCGATCCGCCCTGGATCGGCCCCGGCCGGATCAGTGCCACCTCGACGACCAGGTCGTAGAACTCCCGCGGCTTCAACCGGGGCAGCGTGGCCATCTGGGCCCGGCTCTCGACCTGGAACACCCCGACCGAGTCCGCCTCGCAGAGCATCGCGTAGACGGCCTTGTCGTCCAGCGGGATCCGGTGCAGGTCGACGAGCAGCCCGTGGTGGTCGCGCACCAGGTCCCGGCAGTAGTGCAGCGCGGTGAGCATGCCGAGCCCGAGCAGGTCGAACTTGACCAGCCCGGCGGCCGCGCAGTCGTCCTTGTCCCACTGCAGGACCGTGCGGTTCTCCATCCGGGCCCACTCGATCGGGCAGACCTCGGTCACCGGCCGGTCGCAGAGCACCATGCCGCCGGAGTGGATGCCCAGGTGACGGGGGAACTTCAACAGCTGCTCGGCCATCTCGGCCACCGGCGCGGGCACCTCGGCTTCGCCGATCTTCCCCCAGTGCTCCAGCTGCTTGCTCCACGCGTCCTGCTGGCCGGGTGAGAAACCGAACGCCTTGGCGACGTCACGGATCGCCGATTTCGGCCGGTAGCTGATCACGTTCGCGACTTGGGCGGCCCGGCGGCGTCCGTACGTCTCGTAGACGTGCTGGATGACCTCCTCGCGACGGCCGGA
The DNA here is from genome assembly GCF_039536245.1 of Cryptosporangium minutisporangium. NCBI lineage: Bacteria > Bacillati > Actinomycetota > Actinomycetes > Cryptosporangiales > Cryptosporangiaceae > Cryptosporangium > Cryptosporangium minutisporangium. The sequence continues at coordinate 126,316 of NZ_BAAAYN010000026.1, forward strand.
CTCGATGTCGAGGTCGATGTCGGGCGGCCCGTCCCGCTCCGGGGCGAGGAACCGCTCGAAGAGCAGCCCGTACCCCACCGCGTCGACGTTCGTGATGCCCAGCGCGTAACAGACCGCGGAGTTGGCGGCCGAGCCCCGGCCCTGGCAGAAGATGTCGTTCTGTTTGCACCAGGTGGTGATCGACTCGACGATCAGGAAGTAGCCGGGGAACCCGAGCCGCTCGATCACGTCCAGCTCGTGGTCGATCTGGGCGTAGGCGTCCGGACGCTCTTTCCGGGTGCCGTACCGGTCGAGGGCACCGATCTCGGTCAGGTGCCGCAGCCAGCTCATCTCGGTGTGACCGGCCCCGACCTCGCAGTCGGGCAGGTTCGGGGCGATCAGTTGCAGGTCGAACGCGCACTCGGCGGCTATTTTCGCGGCGTTCGCCACCGCACCCGGGTAGCGGGCGAACAACCGGGCCATCTCCGTACCCGACCGCAGGTGGGCGGTGGCCGCGGCCGGTAGCCAGCCCTCGATCTCGTCCAAGCTGCGCCGGGCCCGGACCGCGGCGAGTGCGGTGGCCAGCTTGCGCCGGGCCGGCGCCGCGTAGTGCACGTTGTTGGTCGCGACCAGCTGCAGCCGGTGCTCGGCGGCGAGCGCGGCGAGGACGTCGTTGCGCTCGGAGTCCAGCGGGTCGCCGTGGTCGGTGAGCTCCACGACGACGTTGTCCCGGCCGAACCGGTCGATCAGGCTCCGCAGCGCCCGGTCGGCGTCGCGCGGCCCGTCGACGACCGGGAGCGTCCCGTCGGCGCCGGTGGCGTCGAGCGCCCGCCGCACCGTGCCCTTGCGGCAGCCGGTGAGCACCAGCCAGTGCCCGTCGGCGGCCTCGGCCAGCTCGTCCAGCCGGTAGACCGGCCGCCCCTTCTCCTCGCCGCGCAGGTGCGCCTCGCTGATCGCCGTACAGAGCCGGCGGTAACCGTCCGGGTCGCGGGCGAGCACCAGCAGATGGTCGCCCTCCGGATCGGCCATCCCGTTCTGCGGGCCGGACAGCCCCAGGCTCAGCTCCGCGCCGAACACCGTCGCCAGGCCGTGGGCGGCGGCCGCCTCGGCGAACCGGACCACCCCGTACATCCCGTCGTGGTCGGTGAGCGCGAGCCCGGTCAGCCCCAGCCGGACCGCCTCCTCGACCAGCTCCTCCGGGTGGCTGGCGCCGTCGAGGAAGCTGAAGTTCGAGTGGCAGTGCAGCTCGGCGTAGGGAACGGTCTCCCGCGGGCGGGCCGCGGGCGCCGGTTCGTACGCTTCCCGCTTCCGCGACCAGCCGGGGGCGTCGCCGCCGTCCGGGATCTCCCCGGAGAGCGCGCGCTCCAGCTCCTTCCACGGCACAGGTGGATTGCCCCACCCCATGTCCGTGCTCCCCTCCCACCCGAACAACTACTGATGCGGACGCCGGACGAGCCGGCGGATCTCAGTCGTAGACACCGACGAGCTGCCAGCTACCGCCCTCCAGCGCGAGCAACAAGGCCGACGGCTCGGTGCCCTCGGCCACGTCCAGCACGACCTGCAGCCAGGCCCGCCGACGGGCTTGCACCGGGCTCCACCAGCGCTCGTCGGCGGGCCACGGACCGGCCCACCCGAGGACGTCACGGCCGGGACCGCTGCCGAGCCGCACCTGAGCAGGCAGACCGGTGAGTAGGTGCCGGCCGGTCACCCCGACCGGCTCGCCGTCGGCCCCGAGGACGCTGACCGGAGGCGGACCGGGGGGCACCGTGGCCGGGGCGGGCGGGGGGAGTCGCCCCGGCCACGGTGGTTCGAGGGGCAACGCCGGCTCCCTGGCGTCACGCCAGGCGACGTACCGGACCCGGCTCTCCGGGTCGCGACCGCCGCCGAGGACCGGCGTCACCACCGCGTCCGGACCGAGCAGGCCCTGCACCCGGGTCAGCGCCCGGTGCGCCCGCTCGTCGTCGGCGCCGGTGTCGCCCCAGAGACCCAGCTGCGCGCCGCCGTGCTCGACGACGTCCTCCGGCGCCAGCCGGACCACGGTGACGCCCGCCGTCGGCCGGTCTTCCCGCGAGCGCCCGGTCAGCCAGCCGTCGAGCTGCCAGCGGACGCGGTCGGCGATGTCGGCGACGGTGAGCACGCCGTCGTGCCGCCAGGTTCGGCTCAGTTCCTCACCGTTCGCGGTCGCGGCCTCGATGATCAGCCGGGTGCAGGCGAGCCCGTGGGCGGCGAGCCGCTCGGCGAACTCCTCGGCGAGCGTCCGGGCGACGAACGCGACCGTGTCGACCCGCTCGGCCGGCGGATCGATCTCCCGGCGGGCCGACAGGTCCACCGGCGGGAGTCGCGCCACCAGCGGGCGGGGCTCCAGCCCACGGGCCAGCCGGTGCGCGGCCGCGCCGTCCGGGCCGAACCGGGCCAGGACGTCCCGGGCCGGTAGCGCGGCGAAGTCACCCACGGTGTGGACGCCCAGCCGTCGCATCAGGCTCACCAGGTCCGGCCGGTCGACCACCGTGAGGTCGAGCGGCGCCAGGAACGCCGGGCTCTCCCCGGGCGGAACGATGCCGCCGTGGCGGGCGGCCAGTGCGGCCGCGAACACCCCCTCGGCGACACCAACCAGCACTTCGACGCCGCACGCCGCGGCGACGGCGTCCACCACCCGCTCGGCGACCTCCGGCTCCGATCCGAAGTAGCGGGCGGGGCCGCGGACCCGGAACGCGCACAGCCCCGGGCGGACGATCTCGACGCCCGGAGCGAGCTCCTCCACCGCCGCGACGATCGGTTCGAACGCCCGCGCGTCCCGATCGGGGTCGGCGTCGAGCAGCACCAGATCGGGGCAGAGCGCCTGCGCCTCCCGGCGGCGCAGGCCACGGCGGACGTTCTCGGCCCTGGCCACCTCGGAGCAGGCCACCACGCGGTTCGCGGCGAGCACCGCGACCGGGAGGTGCAGCGGAACGTCGGCGGCGGATGCGGCGGCGACCACCGGCCAGTCCGGCGCCCAGACGGCCGCGACCCGCGTGGGGGTGGCGCTCATCCCGCCTCCACGGCGGTTCTGAGGTCCGGCACGACCGGCCGGATCCGAACGGCAGGAGTCCGCCCCAGCGGCTCCGGCCGCCCGACGGGTTCCGGCCGCCCGACCGGTTCTGGCCGCCCGATCGGCTCCGGACGGGCGGGCACCGCGGCCGGCTGGACGAACGGCGCGATCCGACCGTCCGCGGTCGGGAGCACCACCACTACTCGCCGGGGCCGTGCCGCGCCGCCACGCCCCTCGGCCACCACCGTGACCCGGCGCTGCCGGAGGCGCCCGTCGCCCCGTCCGACGCCGTGCCAGACCGCGTCGGTGAGCGAGAGACGCAGGTCGGCACCGGGCCAGGAGCCGATCCCGACCAGCACCGCTCCGCGCTGCCGGGCGCGTGCCGCCAACCGGCGTACCTCCGCGAGCCCGAGCATCCCCGGGTTCCCCACCGCCACCAGATCGACGCCGTCGAGCAGCGCCCCCACCACCCCAGCCGGATCCGCGCCGGGCTCACGCACCAGCGCCAGCCGGTCGACCCTGACGCCGGCCTCGGCCGCAGCGACCACGCCGAGCGTCGGCAGTCCGACGACCGCACACCAGGATCCGGCGCTCGAGACCGCCGCGAGCAGCGCGACCAGCAGGCTGGTCGAACCGCCGACCGCGAGCGTCGAGCCGCGCGGCAGCCCACCGGCTCCGAACAGCGGCTCCAGCGGCTCCGGTACCGGCAGCAAGTCGGTGACCTGGTGCTTCTGCGTCAGCGTCGACGCCGCCGTGATCTTCTCGGCGAGCGCGGCCCGAGCAGCTGCCTTCGCACTCACCGCGACCACCCGCCCATCTCCGCCGGGCACCGCCCGAGCGCGCGCAGCGGGTGCGCCCCGTCTGCTCCACTCCCCCGTTGCGCATGCATCGCGCCAACGCCCCCTGATCGTCTCCGCCCGTACTGCCGCCCGGAACCGGCGGAACAGCGTTGGTGTTCGTGCGGCCTTCCCCGACCGCACAGCCCGCTCAGCCCGCGCGGGGTGCGCTCTCCGGCAGCTGGGCCGGAAATCCGAGCGTGGTCTCGACCAGCGCGCAGAAGCGCTCCGCGTCGCGGAGCAGGTCGTCGGCCTCGCGCGTGGTCACCGCACGGGGCAGCCCGGCTTCGGCGGCGGCCCGCTTCACCGCGGCGGTGGCGAAGAACGCGGCCCACTCCCCCATCTCCGGAGCCACCTGGGTGAGCAGCACCCAGACGCTGGTCGGCCGCGACCGGGGACGGCGGACGCCCGGCGGGAGCGGGCGCGCCCGGACTGCCAGCACAGCCGCGGCGGCTCGCAGAGCGGCCAGGTGCGCGGTGGCGTAGCGGGGACCGGCCGACTGGGTGACCGCGGCCTCCCCGAGCCCGTGCCTGGCCAGGGCGAGCAGCTCCCGCGGAGTGCGGTGCGGCAGCGCCGAGGCCGGCACCGAGACCGGCGTCCCCCCGGATGCGTCGCCGACGGCCGTGGACGGCCGGACCGAGACGGGGACCGGATAAGTCATTCTTCCTCCTCGAGGATGTCGATCCTGGTGACGGTCCAGCGCCCGACAGTCCAGTCGAAGCGCAGGTCGAAGACGCCGGCGAGGGCGGGGGCCGGCTGCAATGCCGACGGGCTCGCCAGGACCCGCCAGACCTCCTCGTCAGGTGGACGGGATGCGGCCGGCGGTGGGGTGGACAGCTCGGTGGGGTCCTCCGGATCGGCGGCACGCGCCAGCCGGCGGGCTTCGAGCTCGTCCACCACGGGCGGGGAAGGTGGTGGAAGGTCGGGACGCGTGGAGGAGGGGGCTGACCGGGATGAGTGTCGGATGCGGTGGTGCGTGAGAACCTCACGCACCCGGTGGATCTGACCGTTCCAGCGAAACTCCACCGGAGCGTCCGCGCCACCACCGCGCCGGACCTCGGTCTCCTCGGTCACCGTTTCCCCTCCACGCCGTACTGCCGAGTGCCCGGATGGGCACCCGGCGCCGCTCGAGGGGAAGGCAGAGCGGCGCCACCGGCTCGGGCAAGGCGCTTCCCCTCGCCTTACCCGAGCCGGCAGCAGCCTTCACCGCCGGTCAGTAGGGTCGGACCCACCGGCGGTGAAGGAATCCGGCGGTGGGTCGCGACACCCGCTACCGGAAAGGTTCGAACGAGTGTTCGAACCTCTTCTACAGTAACCCTGCCCCGGAACCGGCGCAACGCCGACGCGACGCCGTCTGCCCAGCGTGTTCGCTGCCTGACGGATAACGATCCCCGGAAACCCTTTCGCCACGGATTCCTTCGACGGCAGAGTGGTGGGCAACCGATTCACCGCCCCCTACGCCCCCACCCAAAACCGGAACAGACCATCGCAAGGAGCAAGAACACCGTGGACCGTCGTCGTCTCGCCGACCTGATCAGCCGCGAACGCGCCCGGTACGCCGAACAGCACCCGCGTTCGGCGTCCGCGTTCTCGAACGCAAAGCATCTGTTCGGCCGCACCCCGATGACCTGGATGGCCAAGCAGGCCGGCGGGTTCCCGCTCTACCTCGCGACCGCACGCGGCGCCCGGGTCACCGACCTCGACGGGCACACGTACATCGACCTCTGCCTGGGCGACACCGGTGCGATGGCCGGCCACTCCCCCGCACCGGTCGTCGAGGCCGTCAACCAGCGCCTAGGCGTCCTCGGCGGCGCCACGGCGATGATGCCCACCGAGGACGCCGCGTGGGTCGGTGCGGAGCTGACCCGCCGGTTCGGCCTGCCGCAGTGGAGCCTGTCACTGACCGCCACCGACGCGAACCGCTGGGCGATCCGGCTGGCCCGCGCCGTCACCGGCCGGTCGAAGATCCTGGTCAACAGCTACTGCTACCACGGCAGCGTGGACGAGTCGCTGATCGTGGTGGGGCCGGACGGGAAGCCGGAGGTCCGCGAGGGCAACGTCGGCGCCCCGGTCGACACCCGGATGACCAGCCGCGTCGCCGAGTTCAACGACCTCGAGGGGCTCGCCGCCGAGCTCGCGAACGGCGACGTCGCCGCGGTGCTGATGGAGCCGGCGCTGACGAACATCGGCATCGTGCTGCCCGAGCCCGGCTACCTGGAGGGTGTCCGGCGGCTGACCCGGGAGCACGGCGCGCTGCTGATCAACGACGAGACGCACACGTTCTCGGCCGGCCCCGGCGGATGCACCCGCGCCTGGGACCTGGAGCCGGACGTGCTGACGATCGGCAAGGCGATCGGCGGCGGCGTCCCGGTCGGCGCCTACGGGCTGTCCGACGAGGTGACCGCCCGGATCGAGGCTCGCGACGACCTGGACCTGATCGACATGGGCGGGGTCGGCGGGACGCTGGCGGGCAATGCACTCTCGGTGGCGGCGACCCGGGCGACTCTCGAGCACGTCCTCACCGACGCGGCGTTCGCCGGGATGACCGCGCTCGGTACCCGCCTGGCCGAGGGCACGGCGGCGCTGATCGCCCGGCACGGCGTGCCGTGGTCGGTGGCGCAGCTCGGGGCGCGGGCCGAGTTCCGGTTCGCGGACCCGGCGCCGCGCAACGGGGGCGAGTCGCACGCCGCCGGCGACGCCGAACTCGACGACTACCTGCACGTTTACGCCGCGAACCGGGGCGTGCTGCTGACGCCGTTCCACAACATGGCGCTGGTCTGCCCGGAGACCACCGAGGCCGACGTCGACGCCCACCTCGAGGTGCTCGACGCCGCGGTCGCCGACCTCGTCTGACCATTCCATCGGAAAATGGCACCAACAGGCTCGCAAGCCGCTACCGTCACATCTCGCACTCTGCTCACGGCTCGAGGGAGACGACGGTGTCCTCGCTGCGCTTCCTGCCCACCCGGCGTCGGTGGCTACTGGTGGTCCTCGGCCTCGTGGTCGCGGTCGGGTTAGCGGTGACCTGGGCGGTCGCCGGGCGGGGCGGACAAGCCCCGGTCTCTACCCAGGCGATGTCGACGTCGGTACCCACCGACCCGACGGCGCTGTTCGGCAGCGGGTGCGACGCGCTGCCGGACAGCCCGTCCGACCCCGCGTCACCGTCCGGGATGCGCGGGCGGCCGGTCCGGGAGGTCGTCGAACGGCACCCGCAACTCACCACGCTGCGGGACGCGGTGAAGAAGGCCGGCATGCTGGACAGCTTCGACGGTCGGACCGGGCTGACCATGCTGCTGCCCACCGACGCGGCGTTCGACAAGGTACCGGGGTGGCAGCTGAAGCTGGCGCTGTCGAACAAATCGATGCTCACCGACATCCTGACCTACCACGTCATCGAGAAGCCGCTGAACCCGAAGCAGCTGAACCTCGACGGGCCGTTCACCACCGTGGAGGGCAGCGAACTGCGCGTCCGCGGCTTCGGCGAGAAGCTGCGGCTCGGCGCCCAGAACGCCCACGTGACCTGCGGCAACATCCCCACCAAGAACGCCACGATCTACTTCGTCGACACCGTCTTACTGCCGACGTAAACGTAGTAGTTCGCTCTGACCTGGACCCCGTTCAGGGCGGCGCTGGCAGTCGAGCGGGCCGACGCCGTGACATTTGGCTGGCCGTCATAAGGAGGCCCGCTCGCCTGTCAGCGTCGTCCTGAGCGGGCCGCCCTCAGAACAGGACCGTGGCGAAGGTGCCGACTTGGGTGAAGCCGCAGCGGTCGTAGACCGTGCGGGCCGCGTGGTTGAAGTCGTTGACGTAGAGGCTGACGATCGGCGCCACCGTCCGGAGCGTGTCGGCGACCACCGCCGCCATCGCCGCCGTCGCCACCCCGGTACCGCGCCGGTCCGGGTGCACCCAGACGCCCTGCACCTGCGCGACCCGGGAACTGACCGCCCCGAGCTCGGCCTTGAAAACGACCTCGCCGTTCTCCATCCGCACGTACGAGCGCCCGGCGCGGACCAGCTCGGCGACCCGCGCCCGGTAGGCGACCCCGCCGTCCCACTCGACCGGCGAGACCCCGATCTCCTCGGTGTACATCGCGATGCAGGCCGGCAGCAGGGCATCGAAGTCGCGCATGTCAGCCCGGCGCACCCACGGATCGGGGACCACCTCGGGCAGCACTGCGGTGGCGAGTAGCGGCTGCGAGGCCCGGACCTCCCGCGGCGGCCCCCAGTCCCCCACCAGGTCGTCCCAGAGCGGCAGCACCGCCTTGTCCGGCCCGACGATCGACGAGCAGACCCGTCCCTGCTCCCTCGCCACGTCGGCGAACGCTCGGACCGCCTCCGGCTCGGTGGAGAGCGGCACCAGGTTCGCGCCGGAGTAGCAGAGGCCGCAGATGACCCCATCCAGGGTGTAACCCCAGAGCTGCGCACCCAGCCGCCAACGAGAAATGCCGTGCGACCCCACCCGGGCGGCGACGAACACGCTCGCGACCGGGTCGGCGTCCAGCAACTCCTCGACCTCGGCGCGGTCGGCGTCCCGTAGGACGCGCACCGGCCTGGTGGTCAGCACGGACGGCTCCGACCACCGGCTCCCGGTTCGTGACTCACGTTTCCAGCCTGCCATGAACCAGGGGCTCTGGCCCACTGGCCCGACGGCCACGACATCGGGATCCGGCCTCAGGGAGGAGCGGTCCGTGCATTCTTCGACCGGCCTTCGTCGAGGTCGCTCGATCTCGACGAAGGACCGGAGGGTGCGGAGAGGTCAGTGGACCTCGACCGTCGGGCCCAGGCCGCGCAGCTCCTCGGGGAGTTCCGCACCCATCTCCTCGGCGAGCCTGAGCGCCTCCTCGATCAGCGTCTCGACGATCTGCGACTCCGGAACGGTCTTGATGACCTGTCCCTTGACGAAGATCTGGCCCTTGCCGTTGCCGCTGGCGACGCCGAGGTCGGCCTCGCGCGCCTCCCCCGGGCCGTTCACGACGCAGCCCATCACGGCGACGCGGAGCGGCACGGGCAGCCCTTCCAGGCCCGCCGTGACCTCCTCGGCCAGCGTGTAGACGTCCACCTGGGCACGGCCGCACGACGGGCAGGAGACGATCTCCAGCCCGCGCTCCCGCAGGCCGAGCGACTCCAGGATCTGGTTACCGACCTTGACCTCTTCCACCGGCGGAGCCGACAGCGAGACCCGGATCGTGTCGCCGATGCCCTCGGCGAGCAGCGCCCCGAACGCGACCGCGGACTTGATCGTGCCCTGGAACGCCGGGCCGGCCTCGGTGACACCCAGGTGCAGCGGGTAGTCGCAGGCCCGGGCCAGCTGCCGGTAGGCGTTGATCATCACGACCGGGTCGTTGTGCTTGACCGAGATCTTGATGTCACGGAACCCGTGCTCCTCGAAGAGCGAGCATTCCCAGAGCGCGCTCTCGACCAGCGCTTCCGGCGTCGGGCGCCCGTACTTGGACAGCAGACGCTTGTCCAGCGAGCCCGCGTTGACCCCGATCCGGATCGGCACGCCGGCGTCGGAGGCCGCCTTCGCGATCTCCTTGACCTTGTCGTCGAACTGCTTGATGTTGCCCGGGTTGACCCGCACCGCCGCGCAGCCGGCGTCGATCGCCGCGAAGACGTACTTCGGCTGGAAGTGGATGTCCGCGATGACCGGGATCGGACTCTTCTTCGCGATCGCCGGCAGCGCGTCCGCGTCGTCCTGGCTGGGGACGGCCACCCGGACGATCTGACATCCGGACGTCGTCAGCTCGGCGATCTGCTGGAGGGTCCGGTTGACGTCCGCCGTCGGCGTCGTGGTCATCGACTGGACGCTGACCGGAGCGTCGCCACCCACCGGCACGTTGCCGACCATGATCTGCCGGGACACCCGGCGCTCGGTGAGCTTGGGAGCAGGGGGACGGGGCAGGCCGAGGGAGACGGCGGTCACAGCAAGGGTCCTTTTATCGGGTGGTGAGCGTGATCGGGTTGATGATGTCGGTCGCGACCGTGAGCAAGGTGATGCCGCCGAATATCAGCACCACGGCATAGGTCACCGGCAGCAGCTTGGTGTAGTCGACCCGACCCGGATCGGGCTTCCCACGCTTGGCCGCCCACCACGACCGGACCTTCTCGAACCAGGCGATCGCGATGTGCCCGCCGTCCAGCGGCAACAGCGGGAACAGGTTGAAGACGCCGATGAAGAAGTTCAGGTTGGCCAGCAGCAGGAAGAAGATCGGCCAGATGCCGCGCTCGACGACCTCACCACCGATTCGGCTGGCGCCGACGACGCTGACCGGGGTCTCCGGGTCACGTTCCTGGCCCATGAGGGCATCCCAGAGCTTCGGGATCTTCTCCGGGAAGTTGGCGATCGCCCGGAACGTGCCGGCGAAGATCTGCCCGGTGTAGTCGAGCGCCTGGCCCACGCCGTCGATCGGACCGTAGGTAACGGTCAGCGGGGCGTCCGAGCCCTTCGGGGAGACCCCGAGGAACCCGACCTCCTGCACGTTCGGCTTGTCGGTCCTGCTGATGTCCACGTTGCGGCGGACCGGCGTGACCGTCGTCGTCACCGTCCGACCGTCCCGGACGTAGGTCAGCGAGGCCGGTCCCGCCGGCGCCTTGCGGACCAGCGCCACCAGTTCCCCGTAGGTCGGCGTTCCCACGCCGTTGAACGCGGTGATCCGGTCGCCGGGCTTCAGTCCGGCCGCGGCCGCCGGGGACTTGGGATCGCCCTTCTCCAGCGAGCAGTTGACGGAGTCCGGGCTCGCAGGCACGCAGTCGTTGACCGCGGCGAGGACGGCCGGTTCCTTGTTCGCGTCGTAGTTGACCCGCTCGGGGTTGGGCAGACCGACGAACACCGCCGTGATCCAGAGCAGCAGGATGCCGAGGATGAAGTGCATCATCGATCCGGCGGACAGGACGATCGTCCGTTTCCAGACCGGCCGCTTCCAGAAGACCTTCGACTCGTCGGCGGGGTCGACCTCGTCCAGTGGGGTCATGCCGACGATGCTGACGAACGCGCCCGCCGGGATGGCCTTGAGGCCGTACTCGGTCTCCTTGCGGCGGAACGAGAACAGCGTCGGGCCGAAGCCGATGAAGAACCTCGTGACCTTCATTCCGAAGGCCCGGGCACTCCACATGTGGCCGGCCTCATGGAGCGCGACGGAGATCAAAATGCCGAGGGCGAAGAGAATAATTCCACCCGTGTACGCCATCGGCGCTTACCTCGACCCTTCTACAGCTGATGTAGCTGTCACAGCTGGTCCGGCGCCGGGCCCGTACGCACGGCGATTCGCTTCCGACCGCGCCCAACGCTCGGCGGAGAGAACGTCCTCGACGCTACCTGGCTCGTCCAATAGTTCGCCCGCGTCGGATCCCGCTGTTTCAGCCGATTCGACCACAGAACGTACGGTGTCAACGATACCGGTGAACGGGAGCACACCGGCGAGGAAAGCGGCGACGCACTCTTCGTTGGCCGCGTTGAAGACGGCCGGGAGCAGCCCACCGGCCTGGCCCACCTCGCGGGCCAGGCGCACGGCCGGGAACGCGTCGTCGTCCAGCGGCTCGAACGTCCAGGTGGAGGCCTTCGTCCAGTCGACGGGGGTGGCGGCATCCGGCACGCGGTCCGGCCACGCCAGGCCGAGCGCGATCGGCAGCCGCATGTCCGGCGGGCTGACCTGGGCGAGCGTCGACCCGTCGACGAACTCGACCATCGAGTGGACGAGCGATTGCGGGTGGACGACGACGTCCAGGCGGTCGTAGGGCAGGCCGAACAGTTCGTGCGCCTCGATCACCTCGAGCGCCTTGTTCACCATCGTGGCCGAGTTGATCGTGATGACCGGGCCCATCGACCACGTGGGGTGGGCGAGCGCGTCATCGGGCGTGACGTCGGCGAGGTCGGCGCGCTTCCGCCCGCGGAACGGGCCGCCGCTGGCGGTGAGGATCAGCTTCCGCACCTCGGCGGCGGCACCGCCGCGCAGGCACTGCGCCAGCGCCGAGTGCTCGCTGTCGACCGGGACGATCTGCCCTGGCGCCGCGATCGCTCGGACCAGCGGGCCACCGGCGACCAGCGACTCCTTGTTGGCGAGCGCGAGAGTCCGTCCGGCCTTCAGCGCGGCGAGCGTCGGCGCCAGACCGATCGACCCGGTGATGCCGTTGAGCACCAGCCCGTTCTCCGCCATGGACCACGTGGCGAGTTCGGTCGCGGCGTCCGGGCCGGCGAGGATCTTCGGAAGGGCGAACCGGCCCTCGCTCCAACCACGACGCTGCGCCTCGGCGTAGAACGCGAGCTGGAGATCCTGGGCGGTGCTCGCCCGCGCGACCGCCACCGCCTCGACGCCGAACTCCAGCGCCTGGGCCGCCAGCAACTCGACCTGTGCACCGCCGCCGGCCAGACCGACCACCCGGAACCGGTCGGAGTGTCGGCGAATCATGTCGAGGGCCTGGGTGCCGATCGAGCCGGTACTACCGAGGATGACCACCTCGCGCGAACTCATGGTGCCCATTGTCCCGTACCGGGCCGCGGACCGCGCGGGCGGCCCAAATCGTTCTGCTGCTCGGTGTCCACATCTGAGCAGGTCAGACCGCAGAGGACGGGGTGGGCCGCCCGATCCGACGGGGGCTCCGCCGCCGAACCGTCCGGACCAGTCCGGACAGACAGGACGTCGAACTACAAATCATCCGAACGGTTAGCGAGATCTCGGTCAATGACACTAACGATGAACAGTTCGCACTCGGGCGGTTACCGAAAGCCGCCGGGCTCGTTGAGCGGGATGGCAGGGCGGTTCCGCCGAGTCGATGGAGCACCGGGCGGCTCCTCGGCAGTCAGTACGGGACCGCCGCAGCGGAAGTTCGCGAGGGGGTCTTGGAGTCGTGACTGTGATGGTGAACCGTCGGGAGCGCGTCCGGGCGGCGACGGTCCAGGAAATTAAGGACGTGGCGCGGAGGCAGCTGGTCGGCGACGGGCCATCAGCGGTCTCGTTGCGGGCCATCGCCCGAGAGATGGGAATGACCGCACCGGCTTTGTACCGGTACTTCCCCAGTTTTGATCATCTAGTGCAGTCGTTGGTGACCGATCTGTCGACGGAGCTGTGCGCGGCCGTGGAGCACGCCCGCGACCTGGCGTCGCCGGACGACGCCGGCGCGCGGCTGCTGGCGGTGTGTCGGGCGTTCCGTGCCTGGTCGGTCGGTCACCCGGCGGAGTTCGGGTTGATCTTCGGCGCGCCGACGCCGGGGTACGGCACCCCGGCCTACGGGGCCGGCCCGAGCGGGCTGACGCCGACGCAGACCAGCCGGGCGGCGGCGAGCGACTCGGTCGGTTCGGACGGGGACGAGAGTGCGCCCGCGGCCGAGCGGCTGGACAACGGGGGTGCGCGGTTCGGCCGGCTGTTCCTGTCGGCCTTCGCGGACGTCTGGCGGGAGCGTCGATTCCCGACTCCGGACGCGGACGACCTGCCCCCGCGCCTCACCGAGCAGCTGGCGGCCTACCGTCAGCGGCTGGGCAGCACGCTCCCGCTGGGTGCGCTCGCGGTGGTGTTCGGCTGCTGGATGCGGCTCTACGGACTGGTCAGCCTCGAGGTCTTCAACCACATGAGCTTCGCGCTCGAGGACCCCGAGCCGTTCTTCGAGGGAGAGTTGGCGGAGATCGCGGCACGGCTGGGCATCACCGACGTCGAGCCGGCCCTACACTGACCGCTTTCCACGCTCCGTCGGAGCGTGTCGGTGCGGAACCGGGCCGCACCGGGGTCCGTCTTGTCTCCAGTGAACTCTTTTCGACCGGCGGCTGCCGAGGTCGCTCGACCGCGAGGGTAGGTCGGAGGTCGAAAGAGCTCCTGAGCTCCAGCCCGGAGGGGAGCGCACGCCGGTGAACCTGCGCGCCGCGGACCTCGGATGCGGCCACGCGGCCGTGCTCCGAGGAGCCGCCGGTCCGGTTACGACCGTGCCGACCAGCAGTTCGGCGCAGCCCCACACTCCGGCGCCTCGGCGCCGGAGTGGCCGGCGTCCGGGTCCGGCGGACGTCCGGCGGCTGCTGGCCGACGCACCCGGTGACGGCGACCGAGGGCCCCAGGTCTACGCCCAACCGATCCTCGACCTGGTGTCGGGCGCGTTGAGCGGCTACGAGGCGCTCGCCCGGTTCCGACGTTTCCCGGCGGCAACGCCGGACGACTGGTTCGCCGCCGCCCACCGGGCCGGCATCGGCGCCCAGTTGGAGGCCTACACCGTCGGCAAAGCGCTCGAACTGGGTGCGCGGCGTCCGGCGGGAACCGTGTTGTCGGTGAACGTGAGCCCGAGCGTCATCGACTCACCGGAACTGCAGGCGGTCCTGCCGGACGACCTGACCGGTCTGCAGTTCGAGGTCACCGAGCACGAACTGGCCCACGACGGCGTCGAGTTGCTCGCCGCGCTGGACCGGCTTCGCCGTCGGGGTGCGCGGATCGCGGTGGACGACGTCGGCGCGGGCTTCGCCGGCTTCAAGCGGCTGGTCACGGTGGCGCCGGACGTCCTCAAGCTCGACCGGACGGTGGTCGCCGGGGTCAGCCGGGAGCCACGCAAAGTGGCGCTGGTCGAGGCGATCGTGCACTTCGGGGCACGAACCGGTGCCCGGGTGTGCGCGGAGGGCCTGGAGACCGTCGAGGATCTCGCGGCGGTGACGGATCTCGCGGTCGGGCTCGGGCAGGGCTGGCTGATCGGACGCCCGACCGCGGAGTTCGCGGCCGTCGACCCGGTCGCCAGACAGGCGTGGACGGCGGGTCAACCGGGCGCAGGCCGGGCACCCGGCCTGCGCCCGAGACAACTGCCCGACCTCGCCGAGGTGCTGGAGAGCCTCGCCGAGGTCCGGACGCTCGACGCGGCCGCCGCCGTTCTCGCCGGCGCCGCGACGCTGCTGGGGTGCCAGGCCATCGGGCTGGCGGTGCTGGAGCCGGCCGCCTCCGCAGCCGATCAGCCCCTGCTACGCCTGCTGACGCCGGAGGGTGCGCCGGATCCCCACGCCGATCGTCCGGGCGGGCCGGGGTGGCCGTGGCCGCTACGGCGGGCGCCGATCGCACAGCAGGTCGTGGAGGAGCGAGCGGTCGGTCAGGTGCTCGCCAGTGCCGTCGCGCCGGACACCGCGGAGTGCACCTGGCTCACCGCCACCGGAACTCGGTCGATGGTGCTCTTCCCGCTGGTGTCGGCGGGGCGCGCGGTGGGTCTGCTGGTCTGCGGACGGCGCCACGAACATCCCTGGAGCCGAGCGGAGCTGCGCCCGGCGCGGACCGTCGCCGCAGCCGCCGGTGCGGTGGTCGCCGCGCTCACGCCTCCCGGATGCCCCACGGAGAACCGTAGGCAGTGAGCAGGTCGAGGAACGGCACCGCGTCGAACGCCTCGGGGCCGAGGACGCCGGTCCCCGACCAGACCCCCGACGCCAATAGCTCCAGCGCGACCACCGGGTTGACCGCGGTCTGCCAGACCACGGCCTGCGCCCCGTACTCCGCCATCGTCCAAGCGTTGTCGACGACGTGGTGCAGGTACACCTCGCGTGGACGCCCGTCGACGCCGGTGCCGGTCACCCAGGTACCGGCGCAGGTCTTGCCGCTCATCCGGTCGCCGAGCGTCGCCGGGTCGGGCAGGCAGGCCGCGACGACGTCCCGCGGCGAGACCTCGACACCCCCGACCCGCACCGGGGTCGTCCGGTCGAGCCCGAGCTGATGGAGCGTCTTGAGGACGCCGATGAACTCCGCACCGAGCCCGTACTTGAACGTCACTCGCTTCGCCCCGACCCAGCGCGGGATGAGCAGGACTTCTTCGTGCTCGACGTTCACGCACTCCACCGGGCCGATGTCGGCCGGGAAGTCGAAGATCTCCGGCTCGCTGAACGGCTCGGTGGTGAACCAGCCCCGACCGGCCTCGTAGACGACCGGGGGGTTGAGGCACTCCTCGATCGTCGTCCAGATGGAGAACGAGGGCGCGAAGATCGGCTCGCCGTCGTCGCCGGTCACCACCAGGTTCGCGCCGTCCCGAATCCCGATCTCGTCGATCTCGCTGAAGAGGTGGTCGGCGGCGTACCGCGCGAACACGTCGGAGAGCCCGGGCTCGACGCCCATGCCGACCAGCGCGAGCCGCCCGGCGTCCTTCCAGGCCGGTTCGGCGGCGAACTGGGCCTCCCCCAGCGCGGTACCGACCTGCCGGTACGGCTCGGTCGGGTGCGGCGCGGAGAGCGACATCGCCATGTCGAGGTAGTCGACGCCGGCGCTCTGGGCGGCGGCGAAAATCGGAAGCACGAAGCGGGGGTCGACGGCGTTGAGCACGTGGGTGATCCGGTGCTCGGCGATCAGGGCCTCGATCGCGGCCTGGTCCGAGGCGTCGACGGCGGCGGCCGCGAAACGGGGGTCGGCCGCGGGCAGGGCCCGGGCGGCCCGCGCTGGGTCGTAGTCGGCGACCACCATCGCCTCGAAGAACTCCCGGCGGGCGGCGATCGCGGCGACCGCGCTGCCCACTCCACCCGCTCCGACCACTAATACGCGCATGTCGCTCAGCCTCCCCAGGCATCGCTCGCCACGATAACCGTGGCGCCGAACACCTGTCACCACCGCTTGCGCATGTATCTGCCGCGAACACCGCAGATTCCGTACCGCATGGGTAGTCCACGAGGAGCGGGTCAGGCGGTGGTGAGCACCAGCTCGTGGTCGGGAGGCACCGCGCCGACCAGCGTGCGGAACGCCCCGAACTCGTGCTGCTCCGCCGCGCTCTCCGCGTACGGCGAGATCCGGCTCAGCTCGGTGACGGCCATCCGGATCTCCAACGGGCCGAACACCACGTCGCCCTCCGCGGACCACAGTGCGTCCAGCGTCCGCGTCCACCCCTCGGGGACGCGCCCGAGCACCGTGAAGAAGTCGGGCCCGAGGACGAGCGCGGGCTCCTCCGTCGCCGACGGCTTGCGTCGGAACAGGCCGGCCAGCCCACCCTTCCGCACCGGCCGGACAGCGACGCTCAGCCGCCGGCCGGTCGGCCCCGGAGGATCAGCCGGTAGATCGCCGTCGGAGGGAGCAGCCACTCAGGCCTGCGCCGCCGCGGTCTCTCCCGCCGGGCTGCTCCGCAGGGGATGCCCGACCGACGTGAGACACGAGCCGTCCTTCAAACGCCACTTCCACCCGTGCATCTGGCAGGTGAGGACGCCGTCCTCCACTTTCCCGAACCGCTGCAGGTCGGCCTTCAGGTGCGGGCACCGCCGCTGCACCACCCAGCCGTCGAGCTCGGTGTCCTCGTCGTCGGTGCTCTGCTCGGCGTACCAGCCCTCGGCGTAGTTGAGGCGCTCCTCACCGAGGCACTTGAAGAACGCGTAGACGAACTCGTTGTACGGGCCGACCCGTGCCGCCGAGAACCGGCACGAGAGGAACAGGCTGTTCACCCAGTCGATCTCGTGGATCGCGACCAGGTGCTCCAGCAGTTCCCGCGGAGCCGAGAAGCGGTACCGCGCCCGCTCCCCGTCCCACGCCCGGAACTCCCGCGCCACGAAGTCGAGCACCATGTCGACGTCGCCGCGCTCGGCGTCGACCGCGGTGAGCCGCACCGGGCCGTTGATGCCCTCGGCCATCTTGTCGGCCTGCCGCATCAGCGGCTCGATCCACTCCTTGAGCGCGGGCAGCAGGTCGATCTCCGGGTGCGCCCAGCTCGCCTTCTCGGCCTCGAGCACGTCCTTCTTGCGTGCCGCGTAGGCCCGCAGGTACGGCTCCTTGTTCTCGCCGAACACCGTCGCCGGGTCGTACGGGTGAGCGACCGGAGCGCCGTCGGCGGCGAAGTCGCAGACCGACCCGGGCAGCAGCAGCCGCCCGTTGTCGTAGCCCTTCTCCGCCATGTGGTCGAGGAAGACCTGCTGGTCGGGGAAGATGTTGCCGGGATCGGTGCCGAGGTCGTTGAACTGCCAGAGCTGCTCGTCGAGGAAGCACGGCGGCCCCGCGATCGGCACGACCCAGGTGGCCTTGAGGTCGTCGATGTACCGGATCGTCCGGTCGAACTGACGCGCCCGCTTCTGTTCGCCGAAGACCTGCTTGGCGTGGTCGGTGAGCTCGTACACCATCGGGTACCAGATTGCCCCGGAGTACTGCAGCATGTGGATGTCGACGTGGCCGAGCTCGGCGAACGCCGACAGCTCGGTGGGTCGGGCGTCGTTCTGGTTCAGCAGCTTCGTCGTGCCGTCGTCGAGCCAGAGCGACGAGTCACCGATCGGCCCGTCGGTCGGCGAGATCAGCGCCTGGATCATCACCTTCAGACCGTCGAGGTCGTGGACCACACCGTTGGTCGTCCGGAAGATCTTCGTGAAGCCCAGGTCGCGCAGGGCGTCGTGGAGCTCGTCGGTGGGGTACTCCGGCAGCAGCACGGTGGCCGACTTGGAGATCCGCTTCAGGTTCTCCGGGTCGTAGTGGTCGCGGTGCAGGTGCGACACGTAGAGGTAGTCGACCTTGCCGATCTCGTCCCAGTCGAGCTCGGAGTTGTCCGGGAACGGGAACCACGACCCGAAGTACGCCGGGTTAACCCACGGATCGCAGAGCACACTGCCGTGAGCGGTCTCGATCAGGGCACTCGCGTGGCCCAGGCCCGTCACTCGCACAGCGTTCCGACCCTCCCGCGGCGAGCGACGTCGCCACCATCAACCGACTCCTGTTCGGCCTCCTACCGTAGCCGTGAGGTGGTGTTCCCGAAAAACCAGCGCTCGCGGCGGGCGGAGGGGGGCGGTCTTCCCGGAAAGCCGCCGCACGGTCGCCTCCACTAGGGTGGAGTCACTGTGGGGGAGCATTACTTTTCGTCCGAACCGACCGCCGCGAGCGCGCCGCGCCGCGTGCGGCTGGCTCTGCGGGACGTACAGGTCGGCCTGGCCACCGACAGCGGCGTCTTCTCCCCCACCGCCGTCGACGCCGGCACGCTCGTCCTGCTGGAGACCGTGCCGCCTCCGCCGTCCACCGGCGACCTGCTCGATCTCGGCTGCGGCTACGGGCCGATCACGATCACGCTGGCCCGGCGCGCCCCAGACGCCACGGTCTGGGGGGTCGACGTCAACGAGCGCGCCCGCGAGCTGGCCAGGACCAACGCCGCGAGCGCCGGCTGCGCGGGCGTCCGCATCGAAGCGCCGGACGACGTTCCGGACACGGTGCGCTTCGCCACCATCTGGTCGAACCCGCCGATCAAAGTGGGCAAGGGCGTGCTGCACGGCATGCTCCGGCAGTGGCTGCCGCGCCTCACCGCGGACGGCGTGGCGTACCTCGTCGTCCAACGGCATCTCGGCGCGGACTCGCTGCACCGCTGGCTGGACACCGAGGGATTCCCGACCGAGCGGCTAGCCTCTCGCAAGGGATATCGAATCCTGACCGTTCGAGCGAAAGAAGCCTCGTGACCCGCCCCATCCACCAGCTCCGCGGTACCGAGCTCAAGCGGCTGCACCGCACCTGGCGCCGCCGCAGCGACAGCCGGCTCGCGCTGCTGCTGGACGACGTCGGCAACCCGTACAACGTCGGCTCGATCACCCGGTCGGCGGCGGCGTTCGGCGTCGATCACCTCTATCTGTCCGGTTCGTCGGTGTCGCCGCGGGCGCCGAAGGCGGCCAAGACCGCGCTCGGCACCGACCGGTACCTGCAGTGGTCCGAACACGCCACGATCACCGAGGCGATCACCGCTGCCCGTGCGGACGGCTACCGGGTCGTGGGGATCGAGCTCGCCGATCCAGCTGCACCGCTGGCCGACCTGAAGCTGGCCGCAGACGTCTGCCTGGTGCTCGGGCACGAGGAGCGTGGCATCTCGGCGACCGGCCTGGCCGAGTGCGACGCCATCGGCTACGTGCCGCTGATCGGACGGGTGGGCTCGCTCAACGTCGCGACCGCGGCGGCGATCGCCTGCTACGAGGTGCGGCGGCAAGGCTGGGCCGAGAGCGGCGCCGACGACCAGGACGGGGCCGACCAGGACGGGGCCGACCAGGACGAGGCCGACCAGGACGAGGGCGACGACCTCGGATGACGGTCACGGCGGTGCGGGTCAACCAGCTGGGCTACCCGGCCGGGTGGCCACTGCGCGCCACCGTGGCGACCGACGCGTCCGCGCCGCTGGGCTGGCACCTCCGGAACGCCACCGGGGCGACCGTCGTCGCCGGTGAGACCACGGTCCACGGGTTCGACCGGGCCGCAGGCGAAACCGTGCACACGGTCACCGTGCCGACCGTCGCCGGCGAGGGTGAGGGGTGGACGCTCGTCGTCGACGGCGTCGAGAGCCCGGCGTTCGCGGTCGGTGCCCCCGCCGCCGGACGGTACGGCGGCCTCGCCCACGACGCCGCCCGTTTCCTCTACCTGCAGCGCAGCGGTACGCCGATCGACGATCCCGAGTACGGACGTCCGGCCGGGCACGTGGACGTCGCGCCGAACCGGGGTGATGCCGCGGTGGCGTGCCACCGGCCGGACTGTCCGCGTCGCCGGTGGCTGTTCGGCTGCCGTGGGCACGATCTGCGCGGCGGCTGGTACGACGCCGGCGACCACGGCAAGTACGCGGTGACCACCGCGCTCACGGTCTGGCTGCTGCAGCACATCGAGGAGCGCACAAGGGGCGGCGACCCGGCTCTGCTGGACGAGGCCCGCTGGGGGCTGGAGTTCCTGCTCGCCGCACAGCTGCCGACCGGGGATCCGCAGGCCGGAATGGTGTTCCACGCCGTGCACGACGTCCGGTGGACCGGGCTGCCGCTGCGCCCCGAGCAGGATCCCGAGCCCCGGACCGTCCGGGCGCCGAGCACCGCGGCGACGTACGGGCTCGCGGCGGTCGCGGCGCAGGCCGCCCGGGTCTGGGAAGTCCACGATCCGGTCTTCGCGGCCCGCTGCACGACCGCCGCCGACCGGGCGTGGAACGCTGCGACCGGCCAACCCACCGTGTACGCGACGCCCGCCGACGTCACCGAGGGCGGCGGCCCGTACGACGACACCGACGTCCGCGACGAGCGGTACTGGGCCGCCGCCGAGTTGGCGGCGCTCACCGGCGCGGAGGAGTACCGGTACGCGATGCTGCACTCCGGGCTGGACCCGATCGCGGCGCTGCGCGAGGGGTTCGACTGGCGCTCGATGCTGCCGCCGGCCCAGCTGACGCTCGCGCTGGGCACCGGGTGGGTCGCCGCGTCGGCGGCCACCGCGGCGAGGGCTGCGCTGGCGACCGCCGCCGAGACGCTGCTGGCGACGATCGACGCCGAGGGCCACGGGACGCCGTACGCACCGCCGGACGGCCGCTACTGCTGGGGGTCGAACTCCCGGGTGCTCGCGCACGCGTTGACGCTCGGTGCGGCCGCCGACCACACCGGCGACCGGCGGTACTTCGCTGGCGAGCTGGCGTGCCTGGACTACCTGCTCGGCCGGAACGCGACCGGGGTGAGCCAGGTGATCGGGTACGGCGCGCGGCCCGCGTCCCGGCCGCACCACCGCTTCTTCGCGCGGGCGGTCGACACCGCGTACCCGCCGCCACCGCCCGGCGTCGTCGTCGGCGGCCCGAACAGCGGGCTCGACGATCCGGTGGCCGCCGCCGCGCTCAGCGGTGCGGCTCCGCAGCGGTGCTGGATCGACGACGTCGGCTCGTACGCGACGAACGAGGTGACGATCGGGTGGAACGCCGCGCTCGCCGCGGTGGCCGGGCACGTGGCCGCACGGCTGGCCCCGGCCCGCTCGTTACGTCCGGGCGCCGCGGCGGCGTGACCCATCCCCTGCTCCGTCCAACCGGCCGGCGGTGGCCGGCCCCGGGACGACAGCCGGCTGAGTGGGAGCGGCGAGGAGGTCGGTGACGATCGCCGCGACCTGCTCGACCTCGATCAGGAACCCATCGTGGCCGTACGGCGACCGGATCACCCGCACGTCCCCGGCTCCCGCGATGTGCGCGGCCAGCTCCCGCTGCTGCGCCAGCGGATAGAGCCGGTCGCTGTCCACCCCGGCGACCATCGTCCGTGCGGTGATCCGCCGCAGGGCGTCCGCCACACCGCCGCGGCCACGACCGACGTCGTGCCCGTTCATGCTCTCGGTCAGCGTCACGTAGCTCCCGGCGTCGAAGCGCCGGACCAGCTTCGCGGCGTGGTGGTCGAGATAGGACTCGACCGCGAAGCGGTCGGCGTCCTGCCGGGTGCGCCCGAACCGGGTGGCCAGCTCGACCTCCGAGCGGTACGTGACGTGGGCGATCCGCCGGGCGATGCCCAGCCCGGCGACCGGACCGGGCCCGGGGTGGTAGTCCCCACCGGCCCAGCCCGGATCGGCGCGGATCGCGTGCAGCTGTGGTGACGCCCAGGCGATCTGCTCGGCCGAGGCCGCCGCGGTGGTCGCCAGGAGCAACAGGCGCTCGACCCGGGACGGCGCCGACACGGCCCACTCCACCGCCCGCATCCCGCCCATCGAGCCACCGAGCACCGCGGCCCAGGCCGGTACGCGGAGCGCGTCGGCGAACGCGAGCTCGGCCGCGACCTGGTCCCGGACGCTCACCCGGGGCCAGCGGCTCCCCCACGGCCGTCCGTCCGGAGCCGCCGACGACGGGCCGGTGCTGCCCCGGCACCCGCCGAGGACGTTCGGCGCCACCACCCACCACCGGTCGGTGTCGACCGCTCGGCCCGGTCCGATCAGCCCGTCCCACCAGCCCGGTGTCGGATGGTCCGGATCGGCCGGACCGACGACGTGGCTGTCGCCGGTGAGGGCGTGCAGTACGAGCACCGCGTTCGACCGGTCCGGCGCCGGGGTGCCCCAGGATTCGTACGCGATCCGCACGTCCGGCAACGCACCACCGCACTCCAGAGCCAGCGGCCCCAGCGACAGGATCGGCACCTCAGGCCTTGGCTGCCCGGAACCCCGCGTCCAGATCGGCCAGCAGGTCCTCCAGCCCTTCCAGCCCGACCGCCAGCCGGACCAGCCCCGGCGTCACACCGGTGGATAGCTGCTCGGAGGGCGTCAACTGGCTGTGCGTCGTACTGGCCGGGTGGATCACCAGGCTGCGGACGTCCCCGATGTTCGCCAGGTGGCTGAACAGCTCCAGCGAGTCCACGAACCGCTTGCCCGCCTCCACGCCACCGCGCAGCTCGAACGAGACCACCGCACCCGCACCGGCGGGCAGGTACTTCTGTGCCGCGGCGTACCACGGGCTGGTCGGCAGGCCGGCGTAGTGCACGGTCTCCACTTCGTCCCGTTCGGTGAGCCACTCCGCGATCGCCTGGGCGTTCCGGACGTGCCGCTCGATCCGCAGCGACAGCGTCTCGATGCCCTGCAGGATGAGGAAGCTGTTCAGCGGCGCGATCGCGGCACCGGTGTCGCGCAGCTGCTGCACCCGGAGTTTCGCCGCGAAGGAACCGTGCCCGAGCGCGTCCCAGTACCGCAGGCCGTGGTAGCTCGGGTCCGGCTCGTGGAAATCGGGGAAGCGATCGGCATGCACACCGAAGTCGAACGTGCCACCGTCCACCACGACACCGGCGATCGCGGTGCCGTGCCCGCCGAGGTACTTGGTCGCGGAGTGGATCACGAAGTCCGCGCCGTGCTCGATCGGCCGGAGCAGGTACGGCGTCGGCACCGTGTTGTCGACGACCAGCGGTACGCCCACTTCGTGGGCGAGATCGGCGACCGCCCGGACGTCCAGCACGTTGCTGCGCGGGTTCCCCAGCGTCTCGGCGAAGAACAACTTCGTGTTCGGACGCGTGGCCGCGCGCCACTGTTCGAGGTCGTCCGGGTCCTCCACGAACGACACCTCGACGCCGAGCTTGGGGAGTGTGTAGTGGAACAGGTTGTACGTGCCCCCGTAGAGCGAGGCGCTGGAGACGAAGTGGTCACCGCTCCTCGCCAGCGTCAGGATCGCCGCAGTCTCGGCGGCCTGGCCGGACGCCAGCGCGACCGCGGAGACACCGCCCTCCAGCGCGGCGACGCGCTGCTCCAGCACGTCCTGGGTCGGGTTGTTGATCCGGGTGTAGATGTGGCCCGGCTCGGCGAGGCCGAACAGCGCGGCGGCGTGGTCGGTGTCGCGGAACACGTACGAGGTGGTCTGGTAGATCGGCGTCGCCCGGGCACCGGTCGCCGGGTCCGCGGTGGCGCCGGCGTGGATCTGCCGGGTCTCGAACGACCAGGCGCTGGTGTCCCGCTCCCGGGGCGAGTCGGGCACGGTTTCCGGAGCGGTCGCCTGGGGCCCGGGATCGGACGAGAGTTCGGACACGGGGCCTCCTGGGTGCGGTACGCGGCGAACGCCGGGTGCAGCGGAAAGCCCACCCCCGGCTCGACCTCACCCTGACACAGATCCCGGATTAACGCCATAGCCTATCGAGAAGATAGGGAATGCGGTGCCTCGAGGAGCGCGTCCAGTGCCCTCACGTCCACCGGCTTGGAGTACAGGAACCCCTGGGCGCGGTCGCAGCGCAGCTCGCGCAGGACGTCCGCGCGCTCGGCCGTCTCCACCCCCTCGGCCACCGTGGACAGCCCCAGCGAGTGGGACAGCTGCAGGATGGCCTTGGTCAGCGCGGTGTCCTCGCTGTCCGCCCCCTCCGGACCCTCCATGCTGAACGCCCGGTCGATCTTCAGGATGTCCACCGGCAGCCGGCGGAGGTACGACAGCGACGAGTAGCCGGTGCCGAAGTCGTCGATCGCGATCCGGATCCCGCGGCTGCGGAGCTGCTGCAGCCGTGCCACCACGATCTCGGTCTCCGCCGCCGTGGCCGCGATCATCGTGGACTCGGTGATCTCCAGCACGAGCGCCTGCGGCGGCAGCCCGCTGAACCGGAGTGCACCGAGCACGGTCGTGACGAACTCCGGGTCCCGCAGCTGGGCGGTGGCCACGTTGACCGCCACCGAGATGCCGAAGCGCGAGTACCAGTCGGTGGCGTCCACGCAGGCCTGTCCGAGCACCCACGCGCCGATCGGCACGATGAGGCCGCTCTCCTCGGCGACCGGCACGAAGTCCGCCGGCGACACCCGGGCCGCGCCGGGGGCGTCCCAGCGCAGCAGCGCCTCGACCGAGCTGATCCGCTCCGTGACCAGATCCACGACCGGCTGGTACTCCAGCACGAACTCGCCCATCGCCACCGCACGGCGGAGTCCGGCCAGCAGCTCCACTTGCTCCAGATGTGCGGTGCGCAGCTCCGGCCGGTAGCCGACCACCTGGTTCTTGCCGCCGCCCTTCGCGGCGTAGAGCGCCAGGTCGGCGTTGCGCAGGACGTCGCTCGGGGTGGCCGGGCCGGTTCCGACGTACAGGCCGACGCTGGTCGTGAGGTAGAGGTCGTGCGCGGCGACGCGGAACGGTCCCCACAGTGCCTCGGTCAGGCGTCGGCCGATCATCGACGCGTGTTCGGTGTCGGCATCGGTCAGCAGGACCGCGAACTCGTCCCCGCCGAGCCGCGCCAGCAGGGTGCCCTCCGGCAGCGCCGCGGTGAACCGGGCCGCGACCTGGATCAGCAGCTCGTCCCCCACCGGGTGCCCGTGCGTGTCGTTGACGTCCTTGAACCCGTCCAGGTCGACCAGCACCAGGGCGTAGGGCCGGTCGGCGTACTCCGGTCGGCGCGCATCGGCCAGCGTCCCGTCCAGCGCGTCGGTCAGCTTCGACCGGTTCGGCAACCCGGTCAGCGGGTCGTGCAGCGCTCGGTAGGTGAGCTGGCCCTGCAACGCCTGCTGCTCGGCGAGGGCCGCGCCGAGCGCGGCCGCCTGCGCGGCCTGCTCCTGTTCCCGGCGGTAGGCGTCCCGCGCCAGCCCGGCGCTGCGGACGGCCAGGTAGAAGCAGAAGCCCGTGGTCATCGCCACCGGGTACGCGACGTCCACCAGCGGATCGATCGGCCGTTTCTCGACCGCGGCGAACACGGCGAAGGCGGGGTAGGCGAACGTCGCGGCGCCGAACAGCGCCATCTTCAGGCGTCCGGCGGGCAGCTCGCCCTGCGGCTCCTGGCGCCGGACGGCGGTCGACCGGTGGCCGGCGGCGATCGCCAGGAACAGATAGCCGCTAAGCACGATGACGCCGGGCCCGGCCGTCGGAATCATGCCCACCGGGTGTGCGCCGCTGTCGACGCCCCAGAGGAAGTCGCCGGCGACGAACAGCAGCGACGCCAGGCCTACCAGCGCCTGAGCGGTGTGCCGGATCGCCACCACCAGCACGATCACCGCCATCGTCAGCAGCGTGAGGTCGGCGATGACGAAGACGAACGCGAGCGCGCGCTCGGCCCCGCTCAGGGCACGGAGGTAGGGGGCCAGCACCAGCAGCCACCCGATCGTGCCGACCCCGTAGCTGACCGCGAGCCCGTCGACGATCCCCTGGGTGCGGAACGGCCCGCTCCGCTTCACGATGCCGATCAGGCCAGCGACCAGCAGCGGGAACGACACCAGCCGGATCGCCAGCGCCACGGTCAGTGGCGACTCCGGCAGAACCGGGTGGTGCGGGACCACCTCGGCGGCGATCAGGCCGCAGAAGCGCGCGAGGACACCCGCGCCGATCAACCACCAGGGCCACGCCGGGCTCGGCCGGCGCGCGGCGACGCCGACGGCGTACCAGGCGATCGCCCACACGACGATGGCCAGGTAGAACGTCGGGGTCAGCGGGCCGGGCAGCACGTACAGAAGCCACGGCGCCAGCAGGGTGGCGCCGATGGCGACCACCGTGATCGTCCGCTCACGGGCAGCCCGGCGGTCCGCTTCCCGCGCGAGCGCGCTGGTTGCGGACCCGCCGTCCATCGGCGTGACCTCGCCGGTCCTGGTCCGGACGACCAGGCCGTCGGTCGGGAGATCGGCCACCGCCGGCGTCGGCGGGACCATGTGGGTTTGCACGGTTCTTTGTACGGACGGGAGGCACCCGACCTGAGGACTCGTGGCGATCACAACCCGGTAGTGGAGTACTGCTCCGGTTCGGCCCACGGCCGGGCAGCCAGGCACTCCTCGACCCGATCGGCCGGTACCGGCGGGGAGAAGTAGTCGCCCTGCATGTACCGGCAGCCCAGCGCGCGCAGCCACTCGGCACGCTCGGCGGTCTCCACGTGCTCGGCGACGACGCGCAGCTGGAGCGTCTGGCAGATCTGCAGGACGGCTCCGGTCAGCGCCGCGTCGACGACGGGGGCGTCCGGTACCGCGGGGCCGGCCGGGTGCCCGTGGCCAGCAGCGCAGCGATGACCCCGTCGCCGAGCAGCGTCAGCCCGATCCCGACGAGCACCATCGGCGCGCCCGGCGTCGAGTAGCGCAGGCGCGGCAGTTGGTCGGCGAGGACCGTGACGACCAGCCAGGTCACCGCGCCCGCGTAGACCGCGACCGCAGCGGCCATCGGCAGCAACGGCAGGACGCAGAGCGGCAGCAGGCCACCCGCCAACGGACGCCCCAGGCCGCGCAGCGGTCCCGGCAGCCCTGTCAGTCGCGTTCTCGGCGCGCTCTAGCTATACCTCGTTCACGTTGTGCGACCGAGGGCGGCGCCGCGTCCACGCCGGTGGTCGGCACGGCGAAGGGCGCCGGGTATCCCTGGCACGCCGAAGGGCGCCGGGATACCCGGCGCCCTTCGGGTCGGTGCCGCCTCAGGCAGCCTGGACGGCCTGCGCGGGCACGGCCGGCTCCAGCGCGAGCGCGACCACGTCCGCCACGTCCTCCATCAGGTGGATCGTCAGCGCGTCCCGGACGCTGGCCGGGACGTCGTCCAGGTCAGCAGCGTTGCGCGCCGGCAGCAGCACCTCGGTCAGCCCGGCCCGGTGCGCGGCGAGCAGCTTCTGCTTGACGCCGCCGATCGGCAGCACCCGCCCGGTCAGCGAGACCTCGCCGGTCATGCCGACCTCCGCCCGGACCAGCCGCCCGGTCAGCAGCGACGCCAGCGCGGTGACCATCGTGACCCCCGCGGACGGGCCGTCCTTCGGCACCGCTCCGGCCGGCACGTGCACGTGCAGCCGACGTCCGCGCAGGTCCTCGGGGTCGGCGCCGAAGCGGTCGCCCTGGCTCCGCAGGTAGGAGAGCGCGATGTGCGCGGACTCCTTCATGACGTCACCCAGCTGGCCCGTGAGAACCAGCTCCGGCTCCCCCTTGGAACCTTCGGCACCCGGGGCCATGTTGGCCTCGATGAAGAGGACGTCGCCACCGGCGCCGGTGACGGCCAGACCGGTCGCCACACCCGGAACCGCGGTGCGCTCGCCGGACTCCGGGGTGAACCGGGGCCGGCCCAGGTAGTCCTTCAGCGTCCCGGCCGTCACGTCGACCGGCGTCGCCGGTGGGTTGTCACCAGCCAGCTTCGTCGCGACCTTCCGCAGCACCCGCGCGAGCGAGCGCTCCAGCTGACGGACCCCGGCCTCGTGGGTGTAGTCACCGGCGATGAGCTTCAGCGCGCCCTCGTCGATCGTGACGTCACCCGGCTCCAGGCCGGCGCGCTCCAGCTGGCGCTTCCAGAGGTGGTCCCGCGCGATCGCAACCTTCTCGACCTCGGTGTAGCCGTCCAGCCGGACGACCTCCATCCGGTCGATCAGCGCCTCCGGGATCGCCTCGGCGACGTTCGCCGTCGCGAGGAAGAGCACGTCGGACAGGTCGAGCTCCACCTCCAGGTAGTGGTCGCGGAACGTGTGGTTCTGCGCCGGGTCGAGCACCTCGAGCAGCGCGGCCGCCGGGTCGCCCCGGTAGTCGGCGCCGATCTTGTCGACCTCGTCGAGCAGGACCACCGGGTTCATCGCACCGGCCTCCTTGATCGCCCGGACGATGCGACCGGCCTGCGCGCCGACGTAGGTGCGCCGGTGACCACGGATCTCGGCCTCGTCCCGCACGCCGCCGAGCGCCACCCGGACGAACTTCCGCCCGAGCGCCCGCGCGACCGACTCGCCGAGCGAGGTCTTGCCGACGCCGGGCGGACCGACGAGCGCGAGCACCGCGCCGCTCCCCCGGCCACCGACGATCTCCAGGCCGCGCGCGGCCCGGCGGTTGCGTACCGCCAGGTACTCCACGATCCGGTCCTTGACGTCGTCCAGGCCGGCGTGGTCGGCGTCGAGCACGTTCCTCGCCGCGGAGACGTCGGTGGCGTCGTCCGTGCGGACGTTCCACGGCAGCTCCAGCACCGTGTCCAGCCAGGTGCGGATCCAGGACGCTTCCGGCGACTGGTCACCGGTGCGCTCCAGCTTGTCGACCTCGCGCAGCGCCGCCTTCTTGACTTGTTCCGGCAGGTCGGCGGCCTCGACGCGGGCCCGCGGGTCCGCCTCGGGGTTGTCGTCGTCGCCGGAGATCTCGCCGAGCTCCTTGCGGATCGCGGCCAGCTGCTGGCGCAGCAGGAACTCCCGCTGCGTCTTCTCCATCGATTCCCGGACGTCGTCCCGAATGGTCGCCGCCACCTGCAGTTCGGCCAGCTGCTGCTTGCCCCAGTCGAGCACCAGCTCCAGCCGGGCCACGACCTCGGGGGTCTCCAGCAGACGCAGCTTCTGGTCGATCTCCAGGTAGGGAGCCCAGCCGGCGATGTCGGCCAGCTCACCGGGCTCGGTGATCCGCCGGATCATCTCGACGACCTGCCAGCCGCCGTTGTCGCTCTCCCGGTGACCCAGGATCTCCTGGACGACCTCGCGGTACTCGGCCGCGAGCGTGTCGACCTTCTCCTGGTCGGTGGCGCTGACGCGGTCGGGCAGCGTGGTGGCCTCGACCCAGAGTGCGGCGCCCGGCCCGTTCACGCCGCGGCCGACCTTGGCTCGCGAGACCGCACGCAGCACGGCGGCCGGGCGTCCGTTGGGCAGGCGGCCCACCTGGTCGATCGTGGCCAGGACGCCGACCTCGCGGTACTGGCCCTCGATGCGAGGGACGATCAGTAAACGAGCGTCGTCGTCGTTCGTGTCCTTCGCCCTGGCCGAGTCCACGGCGGCTCGCGCTTCGCCGTCGAGCTCGACCGGGATCACCATTCCGGGCAGCACGACTGCGTCGGCCAGCGGCAGCACCGGCAGGGTGAGAGTGGTGACGGGCCCGCGCGGCCCGCCGGGGGATCGATCCATCGCCGTACCTCACAGCAGTCGGAAGTTGAGTCCGACCGGCTCAATGCTTACAGCGTTGCGATCATTCCCTCGCCGGTCGGCTGTTCGCTCTGAGCAGAGCCGCCGAGCGGAACAGCCGACCGTGAAGCCCGTGAGGCGGACGAGACGGATGTATCGGCCAATCCGGTAGAACATGGCCCCAAATGGGGGACGGCAGCCGAGAATTAGGCCTTCCGGCTCGGGGAATTGTGCCATGGTCCGCGTGTTCGGTAACGGGCCGATGACAGGCCGCGAAACGCGGATCGAAAGGGAGGGCTAGTGCAGTACCACCGGCCGTTGCTCCAGGAAGACGTCGAGACGGCCCACCGGCTGCTCTCGATGCACCAACCCACGGCCCCGGACGGCCACGACCGGTCCTACTGCGCGAGCGCGACCCACTACACGCCGACTCTCTGGCCCTGCGCCCGCCACCGCTGGGCGGTCGCCGTCCTCGCGGCCGACGAGCGAGGCGAGATCGACGACCCACCCAGCGACTGATCGTCCGGTCGAAGTCTCACCGCCCGTCGGCGCCGGACTTCCCGTCGGCGTTGGCCTCCGCGCGCCTGACGCGCATCCGCGTCCACGGAATCAGGAACCACAGCACGATGAGGAACAGCAGCGCGGCGGCACCGCCGGCCATCGCGACTTCCTTGCTGAACATCACGTCGAGGATGACGGTCAGCGCGCCACCGAGCGCTAACGAAAGCCAGACCAGGCCGGTCAGCGCGAAGATGTTCGCGATCTTGACCAGTTCGTCCTTCATCGCACGACGGAAAACCAGGCGGTGGTAGCCGACCGGCGCGATCAGGAAGCCACTGGAGAGCAGGGCGCAGATCAGAGCACCGACGTAGACCGCCCGGCCGAACGAGTCGACCTCGGTGAAGCGCTGCTGGAACACGATCGTTAACAAGAACGCGAAGAGAATTTGGACGCCGGTCTGTGCGACCCGCAACTCCTGAAGCAACTCGTTCATGTTGCGGTCCAGCCGCTCCGCCGGCGTCTCATCCCGCCAGAGATGACCGCTTTCATCCTTGTTTCGTACTGGGTGCTCGTCGGTGGTCATGGCACCGTCGTCCCCCGTTCAGGGGCTATTCAATCCTGGTTCACCTGCGGTGGCGCAGCTACTCGGTGGTCGCCACCGGCGCCAGGTCGATGCGGTACTCGAGCTCGGCGCGATCGCCGGGCACCACGATGTCGACCGCGGTCTCCACCGCGCGGTCGCCGGCGAACATCGTCCGGGTGATCGTGAGCATCGGGGTACCGACCGCGACCGAGAGCGCGCGGGTCTCCTCGGGCCGCGGCATCCGCGCCCGCACCAGTTCGTCGACGCGCGTGACGGTCACGCCGATGCTGGCCAGCGCCGCGACCGTGCCCCCGACCCACGGCTCGTTGCGCGGATCGGCCACCGGAGTGCCCGCCACCAGGTCGAGCGGCAGGTACGACATGCTCAGCTGCTGCGGCAGGTTGCCGTCGAGGAAGAGGATCCGGCGCTCCAGCACCGACGTGTCGGTGTCGATGCCCAGCAGCCCGGCGACCTGATCGGTGGCCGGAACCTCCTGGAAGGACGACTCGGCCCGGTACTCCGCCCAATCGAGCGGAGCACCGGTCGTGGCGGCGTCGAGGGCCTGGCGGTACCGGCTCGACGCGACGCGCCGGATCGGCAACGCGTCGCGGACGTAGGTGCCGCGGCCGTGGTGGGTGACGACCAGGCCCTCCTCTCGCAGCATCGTCATCGCGAGGCGCACGGTGTTCCGGGCGACGCCGTACCGCTGCATCAGGGTCATCTCGGAGGGGATCAACGAGCCGGGCCCGTACTCCCCGCTGGCGATGTCCGCGCGCAGTTGGTCGGCCAACTGCCGGTAAACGGCCCGGTCACCGTGCGGATCGATCATGCCGGGGACGCTACCGACGGTCGTTCTCACGATAGCTCGTTGACACGTTGGTACAAGTTGCACTACGGTCGTGCTTGCCCCCACAGGGCGAATCACTTCGACGAAGCAAAGGGGATGCGGGATGAATTCGTTCGTATTGCCCGCGGAACCGGACGCCGAGCAAATCGAGACCGCTCAACTGTTGATCGATCAGCACCGGTCCGATCACAACGGACAGTGCCCGGCGCTGACCTGCGCAGTCGGGGCGAAGGCGCCGCCCTGGCCGTGCGGGCGCTGGCGGTGGTCCATGGAGGTTCTGCGCCGCGCAGGCCTCCCGGTCGCCAACCCCGAGGGCCGCCACCCGTCCGAATCCGGAAACAGCTAAGTGTGGTGTGGGCGAGGGCCCACACCACACTTAGCTGTCTTCTACGTCGCTTAGGTCGTCCTACTTCGTCGCGCGGCGGGAAGCCTTCGTGCGGTACTGCGCCGCGAGCACCAGGAACAGCGCGAGGAAGAACATGATCGAGCCGATCACGTTGATCTGCGGCGGAACGCCTCGCTGATTGGCCCCGAAGACGAACATCGGGAACGTCACCAGGTTGCCCGAGTTGAAGTTCGTGACGATGAAGTCGTCGAAGCTCAACGAGAACGACAGCAGCGACGCCGCCACGATGCCCGGCAGTACCAGCGGCAGCGTGACCCGCCGGAACGTCTGGTACGGCGTGGCGTACAGGTCGGCAGCAGCCTGCTCGAGGCGTGGATCCATCCCCTGCAATCGCGCCTTCACCGTCACGACGACGAAGCTCATGCAGAACAGCACGTGCGAGATGAACAGCGTCGTGAACCCGCGCCCCACGCCGCCCTGCACGAACAGCGCCAGCAGCGACGAACCCAGCACGACCTCCGGGGTCGCCATCGGTAGGAACACCAGGAGGTTCGTCGGCTGCCGCCCGCGGAAGCGGTGCCGCACCAGCGCGAACGCCAGCAGCGTTCCGAGCACGGTGGCGCCGAGCGTCGCGACCAGAGCCAGCCGGATCGAGAGCCAGAGGCTGTCGCACATCCCGCCGATGCCGCAGACGTCGGTCCAGGCGTCGAGCGAGAACTCGTGCCACGCGAAGTTGAAGTTCCCCGCCGGATCGTTGAACGAGAAGACGAACACGACCGCGACCGGGAGCAGCAGGTAACCCAACGCCGCCAGGCCGGCGAACGTCACCAGGTGCTCACGGATCCAGGACAGCGCCGCCGACAGCGGAGGCCGGGTCCGCTGGGCCCGATGCCCGCCACCGGTCCACTCACCCTGTCGATTTTCGGTAGCCGTGGTCATCAGACCAGCTCCTCCGTCCCTGCCCGGCGGACGTACACGAGCACCATCGAAATGATCGCGACCATCAGAATCACCGAAAGCGCGGCCGCGCCCGGGTAGTCCAGCGAGACCAAGAACTTCTGCTGGACGACGTTGCCGATCATCCAGGTCTGCGGCGTGCCGAGGAACTCCGCGTTGACGTAGTCACCCGCGGCCGGGATGAACGTCAACAGCGTGCCGCCCACGACGCCCGGCAGCGACAGCGGGAACGTCACCTTGCGGAACGTCGTGAACGGGTTCGCGTACAGATCGTTGGCGGCCTCCAGCAACCGGCCGTCGAGGCGCTCCAGGCTCGTGTAGAGCGGCAGCGTCATGAACGGCAGGAAGTTGTAGGTCAGACCACAGACCACCGCGATCGGCGTCGCGAGCAGCCGGTCGTCGGTGAAGTTCAGCAGCCCGATCGCGCGCAGCACGTCGGCGACCCAGCCCTCGTCGGCGAGGATGATCTTCCAGGCAAGCGTCCGCACCAGGAAGCTGGTGAAGAACGGCGCCACGACGAGGATCAGCAGCACGTTCCGCCATCGACCGGCCTTGAACGCGATCGTGTAGGCCAGCGGATAGGCGATGATCAGTGCCGCGAGCGTGGCCAGACTGGCGTAGATCAGCGACCGGAGGAAATGCGGCGCGTAGTCCTGGATGACCTCTGCGTAGACCGCGAAGTTCCAGGTCATCACGTACCCGGTTTCCAGCGAGCCCTCTTGCAGCGACTGGCTGACCAGCGTGATCGTCGGAATGATGAAGAACACGCCCAGCCACAGCAGGCCGGGCAGGATCAGCAGGTACGCCGTCGATTTCCGCGCGGTCATGAGACCGTTCCCGCCGGCACCCCGCCCAGCTCCGGGTCGAGGATCGCGCCCGCCTGCGCGTCCTGAGTGCCGTCCAGACCGAATGCCGACGCCGGGTCCCAGTGGATCTGCACCTCGTGCCCCGGCCGCGGGCCGAGGTCGGAGGACAGGTTCTGGGCGAAGACCGAGAGCTGCTGGCCCCACCGGGTGCGCACCTGGTACTGCGTGCTCACGCCGATGAAGCTGGAGTCGATCACCTGCGCGTCGAGCCGGTTGTGCCGGTCCGGGACCGGTGCGCCGTTCGGGCTCAGGTGCAGCTTCTCCGGCCGGACGCCGACGTAGAGCCGGTTCGACGCCGACACCGACCGTGCGGTCGGCAGCACGATCCGGTGCCCCGAGACGTCGAGCAGCAGGTCACCGCCGTTGCGTCCGGTGACCGTACCGGTGAGCAGGTTCGACTGACCGAGGAAGTTCGCGACGAACACCGTCGCCGGGGTCTCGTACAGCTCGACCGGACCGCCGAGCTGCTCGACCCGGCCCTGGTTCATCACCGCGATCGTGTCGGCCATCGACATGGCCTCTTCCTGGTCGTGCGTGACGTGCACGAACGTCGATCCGACGCTGGTCTGGATCTGCTTGAGCTCCAGCTGCATCTGACGGCGCAGCTTGAGGTCGAGTGCGCCGAGCGGCTCGTCCAGCAGGAGTACCTGCGGACGGTTGACCAGCGCACGGGCCAGCGCGACGCGCTGCTGCTGGCCACCGGAGAGCTGGGTCGGCTTCCGCTGGGCGAGGTCACCCAGCTCCACCATCTCCAGCGCCTGGACGACCTTGGCCTTGACCTCGGACTGGCGGCGACGGCGGAGGCCGAACGCGACGTTCTCGAAGATCGTCAGGTGCGGGAAGAGCGCGTAGCTCTGGAACACCGTGTTGACCGGCCGCTGGTACGGCTTCTTCGTCGTGATGTCGTCCTGCCCGAGCAGGATCCGTCCCTCGGTCGGCTCCTCGAGTCCGCCGACCATCCGCAGCGTCGTCGTCTTGCCGCAGCCGGACGGGCCGAGCAGCGCGAAGAACGACCCTTCCGGGATGGTCAGCGTCAGGTTGTCGACGGCGGTCATCGGTCCGAAGCGCTTCGAGACCTCGACCAGCCGGAGGTCCCGCCCCGTGCCCGGCCCGGTCACGCGCCGATGACCTTTGCGTACTTGTCGGAGAAGGCGCGCTCGCTGGCGTCGTCCAACGCCTTGAAGGTGTGCAGCCTCGCCAGCGTGGCTTCGGTCGGGAAGATCAGCTCGTTCTTCGCGACCTCGGGAGCGGACTTCTCCAGGATCTCCTTCGCCCCGACGACCGGGCAGATGTAGTTGACGTAGGCGGCGAGCTCCGCGGCGACCGCAGGCTCGTAGTAGTAGTTCATCAGCAGCTCGGCGTTCTTCTTGTGGGCTGCCTTGTTCGGGATCAGCATGTTGTCGTTCGCCCGGATACCGCCGGCCTCCGGCGTGACGAACTTGATGTCCGTGTTGTCGGCCTGCAGCTGGACGATGTCGCCGGACCACGCGATACAGGCGGCGACGTTCCCGGCCGCGAGGTCCTGCGTGTAGTCGTTACCGGTGAAGCGGCGGATCTGGCCGCTCTTGACCGCGGCGTCCAACGTGGCGAGCGCCTCGTCGAATTGGGCGTCGGTCACCGACGCCGGGTCGTTGCCGTTCTCCAGCAGGATCAGGCCCATCGTGTCGCGCAGCTCGGTGAGCGCGGTGACCTTGCCCTTGAGGTCGCTGCGGGTCAGCAGGTCGGTGATCGACGTGACCGGTCCGGTGACCTTCTCGTTGTAGGCGATGCCGGCCATGATCCCGGCCCAGGGCAGCGAGTACTCCCGCGCCGCGTCGAACTCGACCTCGGTGAGCGAGGGCTCGATGTTCTTCTTGTTCGCCACGTTCTTCGGGTCGAGCTTCTGGACCCACTTGAGCCGGATCAGCCGGGCGGCCATCCAGTCGGTGAGCACCATGACGTCGCGCTTGATGTCGTTCCCGGCCGCGAGGTCGGCGCGGACCTTGCCGAAGAACTGGTCGTTGTCGTTGATGTCCTCGACGTAGTTGACCGAGATGCCGGTCTGCTGCTTGAACTTGTCGAGGGTCGGGTGGACCTTCTCGTCGTTCTCGTCCACGTCGATGTACAACGGCCAGTTCGAGAAGTTGACGACCTTGTCCTTGTCGGACAGGTCGGTCGCGGCGGCCTGCTCGGCCTCGGTCTTCGAGGCGCCTTCCGTGCCACACGCCGCCAACAGCGGTCCGCCGGCGGCCAGTAAGCCCGCGGCACCGGCGCTACGGAGCACCGACCGACGCGACAGCAGCTGGCGCAGCGACCGCATTACGTCCGGGTCGACATCCGTCATCGGGGCTGCTCCTTCAAACCTGGGTGGGCCGCGATAGCGGACCGTGACTGTATAGATGTGTCGGGGTAATACTTCCGCTACGGTGCGGCTGAGGCGAACGGTTCAATGAATTAGGTCGTGTTCCCACGCGACCTACGCGCCGGCCAGCGGATGCATCGCGCTGGGCGGGGTGTCGCGGAACACGGTTCGGTGCCAGGACTTCGCCGCATTAGCGGTCAAGTCGTACATCACGTGCTTGACCGTGGTGTACTCCTCGAACGAGTAGCTCGACATGTCCTTACCGAAGCCGGATGCCTTGACGCCGCCGTGCGGCATCTCGCTGATGATCGGGATGTGGTCGTTCACCCAGACGCACCCGGAGCGGATCGCGCGCGTGGCGTGCATCGCGCGGTGGACGTCCCGGGTCCAGACCGAGGCCGCCAACCCGAACGGGGTGTCGTTGGCCAGCGCGATCGCCTCGTCAAGGTCGGGGTCGTCCCCACCTTGGCGGGCGGCGCCACTTCCGAACGGCAGGGCGACCAACACCGGACCGAAGATCTCACTCTGAACGATCTCTGCGTCCTGCGCCACGTCGACGATCAGCGTCGGCGCGTAGTACGAACCTCTGATGAGTTCGTCGGTCTTCGGGATCTCACCGCCGACCACGACCCGAGCGCCGTAACCGCGGGCCCGGTCGACGAACCCCGCGACCCGCTCCTGCTGGGCCCGGTGGATCAGGGGTCCCTGGTCGGTCGCCGGGTCGAGCGGCGCACCCAGCCGGACCGCGGCCATCAGCTCGGCCACCCGGTCGACGAACTCCGCGAAGCGGGAGTGGTGGACGTAGGCACGGGTGGCGGCGGTGCAGTCCTGGCCGGTGTTGATCAGGGCGCCGGCGACCGCACCGTGGGCGGCGGCCTCCAGGTCGGCGTCGTCGAGCACCACGAACGGGGCCTTGCCGCCGAGCTCCAGGTGGATGCGCTTCGGGCCGCCGCTGGCCAGCTCCATCACCCGGCGTCCGACCGGGGACGACCCGGTGAACGACACCATCGCGACGTCCGGGTGGGAGATGAGCGCCTCTCCGGCGACGGGCCCGGTGCCGGTGATCACGTTCACGACGCCGGCCGGCGCACCGGCCTCGGTGACCAGCTCGGCCAGGCGCAGCGACGTGAGCGGCGTGTTCTCGGCCGGCTTGAGCACGATCGTGTTGCCTGCGGCGATCGCCGGGAGCACCTTCCACGCCGCCATCTGCAGCGGGTAGTTCCACGGCGCCACCGAACCGACGACGCCGACCGGCTCTCGCCGCACCATCGACGTGTGGTCGGGCGAGTACTCGGCGGCTGCTTTACCCGCCAGTTCCCGGGCCGCACCGGCGAAGAACGCGGTGTTGTCGACCGTTCCCGGGACGTCGAACTCCCCGGAGAGGCGGATGGGCTTGCCGGTCTGCCTGCTCTCCAGCGTCGCGAGGCCTTCGGCCTCGGCCTCGAGCAGGCCGGCGAGTTTGGTGAGAACGGCCGACCGCTCCCCCGGCGTCGCGCGAGACCACTCGCCGAACGCGGCACTGGCTGCGGCGACCGCACGGTCGACGTCGTCGGTGTTGGCGAGCTCAGTCGTCTCGACCGTTTCCCCCGTCGAGGGGTCGATCACGTCGTAGCGAGTCCCACTGGAGCCACGTGACCGTTGCCCGGCGATGTACTGGTGCACCCGATGCCCGTCCTCTTCTCGCGCCGCGAGATTACGTCATGCCGGTTTCAGCGCGGGAACGGTAGTCGGCGGCGGACAACCGATCCGGGCCCAGGTACCGGCCGGATGGGCTGAGAATGTCAGGCGAGATGGCCGTGGGGCAAGGAATCCGTGAAACAATCCTGTCTCGGATGTTGAATCCGTTGTGGAGCATCAGAAACATTTCGGTAACTATGGTTCGCGACGCTTTCCGATGAGTCCCTTCGGACCGCTTTTCGGTCCGTCGAGCGGACGCCGTCGGTGTTGTATTCGTTCCGAGGAGTAACGGCATGCCGGAATCAGTACTCAGCCTCTGGCTCGACGGCCGGGCACCCGGCCCGGCCGCCCGGCGTGCCGCACTCGACGGCGACCTCGCCGTCGACGTCGCGATCGTCGGCGCCGGCTTCACCGGGCTGTGGACCGCGTACTACCTCGCGGCAGCCGACCCGGGGCTGCGCATCGCGGTCCTCGAGGCGGAGTTCGCCGGTTTCGGGGCGTCCGGACGGAACGGTGGCTGGTGCTCGGCCCTGTTCCCAGCGTCCACCGCCCGGATCGCCAGGGAGCACGGTCGGGACGCCGCGATCGCGCTGCGCCGGGCGATGTTCGACACGGTCGACGAGGTGGGGCGCGTCGCCGCGGCGGAGGACCTCGACATCGACTGGGCCAAGGGCGGGACGCTGACGCTCGCGGCCGGCGCCGCCGCTGCAGCCCAGGAGGAGCGCCTCCGCGCCGAACTGGAGGACGAGCGGCAGTGGGGGTTCGGCGCCGACGACTACCGATGGCTCGGCCCGGACGAGGCGCGGGCCCGCGTCGACGTGGCCACCGAGGTGCGCGGTGCGCTCTACACGCCGCACTGTGCGGCGCTGCACCCGGCGAAGCTCGCCCGCGGCCTGGCCGACCTGGTGGAGGCGCGGGGCGTCCGGCTGTTCGAGCAGACCCGGGTGCTGCGGGTGGAGCCCGGTCGTGCGGTCACGCGGGCCGGCACCGTCACCGCCGACGTGGTCATCCGGGCCACCGAGGGGTACACCCCGTCGCTGCCCGGGTACCGGCGTGCGGTGGCGCCGCTCTACTCACTGATGATCGCGACCGAGCCGCTGCCTGCCTCGTTCTTCGAGAACGTCGGCTGGGGGGCGCGGGAGACGCTCACCGACGGACGGCACCTGATCATCTACGCGCAGCGGACCGCGGACGACCGCATCGCGCTGGGTGGCCGGGGGGCGCCGTACCCGTACGGCTCGAAGCTGCGGCCGGAGGCCGAGCGGGACCAGGCGGTGTTCTCCGCCCTGCACCAGACGCTGCTGGAGCTGTTCCCGGGCGCCACCGGCGCCGCGGTGACCCACACCTGGGGTGGGGCGCTGGGCGTGACCCGCGACTGGCACGCGTCGGTGGGGCTGGATCACTCCACCGGCCTCGGCTGGGCCGGTGGGTACGTCGGCGACGGCGTCTCGACGACGAACCTCGCCGGCCGGACGCTCGCCGACCTGATCTTGCGACGGGACACCGACCTCACGCGGTTGCCGTGGGTCGGGCACCGGTCGCCGCAGTGGGAGCCCGAGCCGTTGCGGTGGCTGGGGATGTCCGGGGGGCTGTGGGCGATGACCAGCGCCGATCGTGTCGAGGCCCGCACCGGCCGCACCGCCCGCCGCGCTTCGTTGATGCAGGGTGTGCTCGGCGGCTAGCCCCCCGCAATTCTTTGGCCAGTTATCGACCTATCGCCGGCCGGTGACAGGTCGATAACTGGCCAGATTTCTGACGCGGGGGTCAGGCGTCGATGTTGGTCATGACGTGCTTGATGCGGGTGTAGTCCTCCAGGCCGTACATGCTCAGGTCCTTGCCGTAGCCGGAGTGCTTGAAGCCACCGTGCGGCATCTCGGCCACCAGCGGGATGTGCGTGTTGATCCAGACGCACCCGAAGTCCAGCTTCTTGGCCATCCGCATCGCCCGCCCGTGGTCCTTCGTCCACACCGACGACGCGAGCCCGTACTTCACCCCGTTGGCCCAACGCAGGGCCT
Organism: Cryptosporangium minutisporangium; assembly: GCF_039536245.1. NCBI lineage: Bacteria > Bacillati > Actinomycetota > Actinomycetes > Cryptosporangiales > Cryptosporangiaceae > Cryptosporangium > Cryptosporangium minutisporangium. The sequence goes on from NZ_BAAAYN010000026.1 coordinate 166,170, forward strand.
CGTCCTCGTCGGAGAACTTCTGCACGGTGATGACCGGCCCGAACACCTCGTTCTGCACGATCTCGTCGTCCTGGTTGAGGCCCGACACCACCGTCGGCGCGTAGAAGAACCCACGGTCGCCCACCCGGGCGCCGCCCGCGTCGAGCGACGCGTGGTCGGGCAGCCGGTTGATGAAGCCGGACACCTTCTCCAGCTGCGCCGCGGAGTTGACCGGCCCGTACAGCGCGTCGCCGTCCGACGGCGGGGCCGTGCGAGTGCCCCGCGCCTGCTCGGCCAGGGCCGCCACGAAGTCGCCGTGCAGACCCGGCGCCACCAGCACCCGGGTGGCCGCCGTGCAGTCCTGACCGGCGTTGAAGTAGCCCGCGACAGCGATCGCCTCCGCGGCGGCCTCCAGGTCGGCGTCGTCGAACACGATCACCGGCGCCTTGCCGCCCAGCTCCAGGTGGACGCGCTTGAGATCGCGCGCCGCCGCCCCGGCGACCTCCATGCCCGCCCGCACCGAACCGGTGATCGACACCATGTCCACGTCCGGGTGGTCCACCAGCGCTCGGCCGGTGTCCCGGTCACCGGTGATCACGTTGAACACGCCTTCGGGAAGGAACTCGGCCGCGATCTCGGCCAACAGGAGCGTGGATGCCGGGGTGGTGTCGGAGGGCTTGAGCACCACGGTGTTGCCCGCGGCGATCGCCGGCGCGAACTTCCACACCGCCATCATCATCGGGTAGTTCCACGGCGCGACCTGCCCGCAGACGCCCACCGGCTCCCGCCGGATCATCGACGTGTGCCCGGCCATGTACTCGCCGGCCGACTTGCCCTCCAGCACCCGGGCCGCGCCGGCGAAGAACCGGATCTGGTCGACCATCGGAGGAATCTCTTCCTCCATCGTCAGCTGGATCGGCTTGCCGGTGTTCTCCGACTCGACCTTCACGAGTTCCTCGGCGCGCTCCTCGATCGCGTCCGCGAGCTTGAGCAGCGCCCGCTGCCGCTCGCTCGGGGTGGAGTCCCGCCACGACTCGAACGCGGTCCGCGCGGTCTGCACCGCACGATCCACGTCGGCGGCGCCGGAGAGCGGAGCGCTGGTGTACACGTCTCCGGTACTCGGGTCCACCACATCGAGCGTCCGACCGTCGGCGGCGGCCGCGCGCGCCCCACCGACGAAGTTCTGCAGCGTCATCGTCTCTCCGTAACCTCGCCTGACCTGCACAGGGCACTGAACTCTTTGCGACCTCCGGCCGTCGCCCTGGTTGAGACCTCAGCCGGCGCCGGTCGAAAGAATCCACTCCGGGGCCTGTCCCGGACGGCCATCAGTCTCGTGGCAACACCCGGGGGACGCGCGGAGCACTCACTATCTCACGGCATCCGTAACGGAATCCGCAAGAAGTTGGAGCCCATGCAACGGAATCACTTGCAGAACTGGCCCCTCCTCCGCGACCATGAGCGGGTGCAGCCCACCTCCTCGAGTCGCTCCGCTGGCCCGCCTGTCGTCCTCGACGACATCGCGAAACGGATCATCGAGCAGCTCCAACGGGACGGGCGACGCTCCTACGCGGCGATCGCGAAAGACGTCGGCCTCTCCGAAGCAGCAGTTCGCCAGCGGATCCAGCGCCTCCTCGAGGCGGGGGTGATGCAGATCGTCGCGGTCACCGACCCGCTGATGCTGGGGTTCCGGCGTCAGGCGATGGTTGGTGTCCGCGCGGAGGGCGATCTCCGTGAGGTGGCCGAGCGCCTCGGCAAGCTGGACGAGATCGACTACGTCGTGTTGACCGCTGGGTCGTACGACGTCCTGCTCGAGGTGGTCGCCGAGGACGACGACCACCTGCTGCGCGTCGTCAACGAGCTGATCCGGCAGGTACCCGGTGTGCGGAGCACCGAGATCTTCATGTACCTGCGTCTGGTGAAGCAGACCTACTCCTGGGGGACCAGATGACCACCACCCCGATCGATACTTCCGGGGCAGGAGGGGACAAGCTCTCCCGTACCGCGTACGACCACCTGTGGATGCACTTCACTCGGATGTCGTCGTACGCCTCCGAGCCCGTCCCCACGATCGTCCGTGGCGATGGGGTGTACATCTACGACACCCACGGCCGACGGTTCCTGGACGGGCTCGCCGGCCTGTTCGTCGTCCAGGCCGGGCACGGCCGCGTGGAGCTCGCCGAGGCGGCCTACAAGCAGGCGCAGGAGCTCGCGTTCTTCCCGCTCTGGTCGTACGCCCACCCGGGCGCGATCGAGCTGGCCGAGCGGCTCGCCCACTACGCCCCCGGTGACCTCAACCGGGTGTTCTTCACCACCGGTGGCGGCGAGGCGGTCGAGACCGCATGGAAGGCCGCGAAGCAGTACTTCAAGCTCACCGGCCGACCGTTAAAGCACAAGGTGATCAGCCGCTCGATCGCCTACCACGGCACGCCGCAGGGCGCGCTCTCGATCACCGGTATCCCGGACGCGAAGAAGTACTTCGAGCCGCTGGTGCCGGGCGCGCACAAGGTTCCGAACACGAACTTCTACCGCGCGCCGGAGCACGGCGACGACCTCGAGCGCTTCGGACGCTGGGCCGCCGACCAGGTCGAGCAGGCAATCGTGATGGAGGGGCCGGACACGGTCGCCGCCGTCTTCGTCGAGCCGGTGCAGAACTCCGGCGGGTGCTTCCCGCCGCCGCCGGGATACTTCCAGCGTCTCCGGGAGATCTGCGACCGCCACGACGTGCTGCTCGTCTCCGACGAGGTGATCTGCGCGTTCGGCCGGCTCGGGACGATGTTCGCCTGCGACAAGTTCGACTACGTGCCGGACATCATCACCTGCGCCAAGGGCATGACCTCGGGATACTCGCCGATCGGTGCGGCGATCTTCTCCGACCGCATCATGGAGCCGTTCCTGCAGGAGGACATGTACTTCCCGCACGGCTACACGTTCGGCGGACACCCGGTTTCGGCGCGGGTGGCGCTGGCGAACCTCGACCTGTTCGAGCGCGAGGGCCTCAACGAGCACGTGCTCGCGAACGAGGGCGCGTTCCGGTCGACGCTGGAGCGGCTCTACGACCTGCCGATCGTCGGTGACGTGCGCGGGAACGGGTACTTCTACGGCATCGAGATGGTCAAGGACAAGGCGACCAAGGAGACGTTCAACGCCGAGGAGAGCGAGCGGCTCCTGCGCGGATTCCTCTCCAAGGCCCTGTTCGAGGCCGGGTTGTACTGCCGGGCGGACGACCGGGGTGACCCGGTGATCCAGCTCTCGCCGCCGCTCATCGCCGACCAGGCGCACTTCGACGAGATGGAGCAGATCCTCCGCGGCGTCCTCACCGAAGCCTGGACGAAGATCTAGCCCCCTTCTACGGCGTGTCGGCGCCCCGGCGGAACCGGGGCGCCGACGCGTGGGAAGATGCCACCGTTGGGCCCGTGGACGAGGAGGGAACCGTGGCTGAGGACGAGCCGGTTATCGCACCGGACCAGCTGAGGGAGGGACACCCGAAGCTGTGGCGCTGGCTTGCCGTCGCTTCGATCGTCTCGCTGCTGCTGATGATCATCGGCAACCACGAGGGACGCGTCGAGGATCTGATCCTGATCAGCATCGCGGCCTTCATCGCCCTCGCGCTGGCGTGGGACGCCGTACAGCGGCGGTACGGCGTCAAGCGCTGACACCCCGCATCGAACGACGAAGGGCCCCGGGATCACCCCGGGGCCCTTCTCCGTTGGTAACGCGTCAGCCGACTCGGCGGCTGTAGAGGCCGCGGACCTGGCGCAGCGCCTCGTCCACGTCGTCCTCGAAGTAGCCACCCTGCACCAGGCCGAACTGGCCGGGCATCAGGTCGCTGTCGGAGACCTGGCCGCCGCTGCGGCCCTCCATCATCGCCTGGATCGCATCGAACAGCCGCTCCACCTGACCCGGGTCGTACCCGGAGCCGAAGCGACGGGGGCGGAAGCTCGACCGCAGCTCGGCGACGACGGCCTTGTCCTCGTTGGTGAACGGCGAGACGAGGCCGGGAACCGCCCCCATCTCCATCGTCATCTCCTTGCCGTACCGGCCCGCGTACTCGGGCTCGGCCGCGCCGCGGCCGGCGGGGAGCTCGCGGAACGACGACTCGCCGCCGAACTGGCGACCGCCGCGGGGCGGCGGCACCGATCCGGAGACCGGGATCCCGGAGACCACCGGCTGCGGGCCGGTCGACTCGGGCTCCGGGTAGCGTCCGCCGGTGCGGTACTCGCCGGAGGTCTGGTACTGGTCGGAACCCGGGTACTGGCCGCCTCGGTACTGGCCGGCGAACTCGCGGGCGGGCACGTCACCGTAGGACGGGCCCTCCTGGTACGGCGTCGGCTCGGGGTAACCACCGCGCGGCCGCCCACCGCCGTACGGAGCGCCGGAGTACGGCTGCCCCTCCGGGTAGGACGGGCCCTCCCGGTACGGCGCTCCCTCGGCGTACGAGGGGCCTTCCCGGTACCCACCCGCAGAGCCGTACGGCGGCACCTCCGCGTACGCGGTCTGGTCGAGGTACGGCGCCTGCTCCGGGTACTGCGTCGGGGCTTCCTGGTACCGCCCGGCACCCGGGCGGTCCGCGTAGGCCACCTGCTCGGCGTAGGGCGCGCCCTCGCCGTAGGACGGCTGGTCGACGTAGGGCGGCGCGTTGTCGTACCGCTCGTTACCGCGGTACCCGGCGCCACCGCCGTAGGACGGCTCCTCCCGGTAGCGGTCGCCGTACGGCGCCTGCTCCGGGTAGGGCGCGCTGTCGCGGTAGCGGTCGTCGCGGTAGGGCTCGGGCTGCTCGTTCCAGCCACCGCCGCTGACCGGGGCACCCCGGTACTCCGCGGGCTCGCGCATCGGGGCCGGCTGGTGGATCGTCGCGGCCTCACGCATCGGCTCGCGGGCCGGCCCACCACGGTCGTACCCGGCCGCGAAGCCGGGCTCCGCACCGCGGTAGCCACCACCGTAGGACGGCTCCTCGCGGTAGCCCCCGCCGCCGTAGACGCCCGGCTCGTCGCGGAAGCCCGCGCGGTCGTCCGGCTCGTCGCGGTACGGGCTCTGGCCGTACACGCCGGCGGGCTCGTCACGGAAGCCGGGACGGCCGTACGCGCCGGAGGGCTCGTTGCGGAACCCACCACCGCCGCCGTACGTGGCCGGCTCGGGCGGCAGCGCCGCGGCACCAGCCGCGCCGTATGCGGGCACCTCTTCGCGGTCCTGGTACGCCGACGGACCGGCTTCCAGCGCGCGGAATCCGTTCGAGCCGCGCGGCGGTAGGCCGGAGGCCAGCTCGTCCAGCTCCTTCTCGAGCCGGTCGAGGTGGAGGTCCACCTGCCACTCGTCGTAGCCGCCGAAGCGGGTGCGGAACACCACGTCCCGGATGTCCGCGGCGGTCAGCGGCTCGCCAATGGGTCGCCGCGCCAGCGTCGCCTCGGCCCGGTCGAGGAACTCGTCGACCTCGTCGACCTTGTATCCCCGCTTCAGAGCCTTGCGGCGGAACCTGTCGCCCTGCGCCATCGTCCTCATACCTCCGCTGCCGCGAGCTGGCCACATGCGCCGTCGATTTCTCGACCGCGTGTGTCCCGGACCGTGGTCGGGACGCCTGCGGCCCGCAACCGGTGCACGAACTCCCGCTCCACTGACTTCGGGCTGGCGTCCCAGTCACTGCCCGGGGTCGGATTGAGCGGAATCAGGTTCACGTGAGCGAGCCGGCCCGCCAGCAGCCGACCCAGCAGGTCCGCTCGCCAGGGGTGATCGTTCACGTCCTTGATCATGGCGTACTCGATCGAGACGCGTCGCCCGGTTCGCTCGGCATACTCCCAAGCCGCCCCGAGAACCTCAGCGACCTTCCATCGGGAGTTCACCGGTACCAGGGTGTCTCGTAGTTCGTCGTCAGGCGCGTGCAGGGACACCGCGAGAGTGGCGTTAATACCCTCGCCTGTCAACCGCTTGATCGCAGGTACCAGGCCCACCGTGGAAATGGTGACCGAACGTTGGGAGAGACCCAGGCCGTCCGGTGGGGCGTCGGTGATCCGATGGAACGCCGCGAGCACCCGCTTGTAGTTGGCGAGCGGTTCGCCCATGCCCATGAAAACCACGTTGGACAGTCGGTCGCCCGTCTTCGCCATCTCCCGTGCCGCCACCATCACCTGCTCGACGATCTCAGCCGTCGAGAGGTTCCGGGTCAGGCCGTTCTGACCAGTGGCGCAGAACGGGCACGCCATGCCGCAGCCGGCCTGGCTGGAGATGCAGACCGTCGCGCGGTCGGGGTAGCGCATCAGCACGCTCTCGACGAGCGCGCCGTCGAACGTGCGCCAGAGCCACTTGCGGGTCGAGTCGTCGTCGCACGCGACCGACCGCACCGGCGTCAGCAGTCGGGGCAGCAGCGCCTCGGCGAGCGGTGCACGGTCGGCAGCGGGCAGGTCGGTCATCCCGGCCGGGTCGGCAGACGGATCAGAGTTCAGACGCCCGAAGTAGTGGGCGGACAGCTGCTTGGCCCGATAGGCGGGACGACCCAGGGCGGACACGGCCGCACGACGCTCCGCTGGGTCGAGATCCGCCAGGTGGCGGGGCGGGGCGGTTCGGCGGGGCGCGTCAAGCACCAAAGGGAGTGTCGTCGTCATCGCTTGCTTATTGTCACACGCCGCAGCGGGCTCGCGGCTGGTCTCGGACAGAGGCATCCGCCACGAAGGCGTCTCTCACAGTGACTTGCTACCGTTTCACAGCTCTCAGTAGTTCTACGATCGCAGCCAGCAATGGGTTCGCGCATTTTCGCGATCACTTTTTCGCTCACTGTTTTCCGGCGGTCACGCGGCGGGCGCAAATGCCGTCAACAGCAGGTACGCCACCGGCGCCGCGAAGAGCAGGGAGTCCAGCCGGTCCATCAGGCCGCCGTGACCGGGCAGCAGCGAGCTCATGTCCTTGACGCCGAGGTCACGTTTAATCATCGATTCAGTAAGGTCGCCGAGAGTAGCGGCGACGGCGATGGCCAGCCCGTAAACCACACCCTCCCACCACGCTCCGTTGTCGAAGCCCAGCTCGAGGAAGGCCGCGCCGGCGATCGCACAGGCGATCAGCGAGCCGGCCATGCCCTCCCAGGACTTCTTCGGGCTCACGGTGGGAGCCATCGGGTGACGTCCGGCGAGCACCCCGGCCGCGTACCCGCCGACGTCGCTGCAGACGACCGTCGCGATGAACGCGACGATGCGCATGACGCCGTCGTCCTCGACCTCCAGCAGGACCGCGAACCCCGCGAGGAAGGGGACGTAGGCGGCGACCAGCACCGCGGCGGTGACGTCCCGTTGGAAGCCGACCGGGCCGTCCGGGAGCCGCCAGATCAGCACCGCGACGACGGTCAGCAGCAGGCCGAGCAGCAGCGACTCGGTACCGCCTGCCCAGGTCATCCCGATGGTCGCGACACCGCCGACGATCAGCGGCACCATCGGCGGGCGGGCCTCCACCGGCCGGATCGCCCGGACGAGCTCCCAGATGCCGACGCCGACCGCGCCCGCGATCACGGCAGCGAACGCGAGCTTCGACGTGAACAGCGTCACGACGATGAGCGCGGCGAGGCCGACCCCCACTCCGATCGCTGCCGGAAGGTTCCGGCCGGCCCGGCTCGCGGTCGACACCGCGGCGCCGAGCGGCGGTCCGACCTGTACGGCGTCCGGCTCCTCGTCGGCCGGAGGGGTGCTCGCGGCGTCCGACTCCGCCGCCGGGGTCGCCGGGGTCGCCGGGGTGGCCGACACCGGTTCGCCGTCGGGGGCGGCCGAAGCGGGCGGCCCGCTCTGGGCCGGCGGCGCGTCCACGGAAGCGACCTCACTCATGCCTGGGTTGTGCACTCCCCCGCGGTCGCGGGGTGGCCGGTGACGCCCGCCCCGACCGGAGGGCCGGGGCGGGGGCGTCGCGGACGGAAGCTCCGACACAGGGTCTTCTCAGACCTCGAGGAGCTCGGCCTCCTTGTGCTTCATCAGCTCGTCGACCTGGTGGACGTACCGACCGGTGGTGTCGTCCAGCTCCTTCTCGGCGCGGCGCACGTCGTCCTCGCCGGCCTCGCCGTCCTTGCCGATCTTGTCGAGCGCTTCCTTGGCCCGGCGCCGGATGTTCCGGATCGAGACCTTGGCGTCCTCACCCTTGGAACGGGCCACCTTCACCAGCTCGCGGCGACGCTCCTCGGTCAGCTGCGGGAAGATCACGCGGATGATCGAGCCGTCGTTGCTCGGGTTCACGCCGAGGTCGGAGTCGCGGATCGCCCGTTCGAGCGTGCCCAGCTGGGAGCCGTCGTACGGCTTGATCACCGCCATCCGGGCCTCCGGGATCGTGATGGAGGCCAGCTGGGGCAGCGGCGTCATCGCCCCGTAGTAGTCGACGAAGATCTTCCCGAACATAGCCGGAGCCGCCCGGCCGGTACGGATGGAGCCGAAGTCCTCCTTGGCGACCTCGACGGCTTTCTCCATCTTCTCTTCGGCTTCGAAGAGAGTTTCGTCGATCACTGGTGTCGCCTCCTGGGCTCGGGCTCGGACGTTGGGGCGATCGGCCATCGGTCGCGGCCTGAAGATTATTTCAGTCCGCAGCGGCGGTGGTGACCAGCTCTGTGGTCACCAAGGTCCCGATCCGGTCACCGCGGACCGCGCGGGCGATGTTGCCGGGGACCAAGAGGTCGAAAACCACCAGCGGGAGATCGTTCTCCATGCACAGACTGATCGCGGCGGCGTCGGCCACGCCCAGACCGCGGGTGAGCACCTCGGTGTAGCTGATCCGATCGAAGCGGACCGCGGCCGGGTTCTTCTTGGGGTCGTCGTCGTAGACGCCGTCGACCTGGGTCGCCTTCAGCAGGACGTCGGCGCCGATCTCCAGCGCACGCTGGGCAGCGACCGTGTCCGTGGTGAAGTACGGCATGCCGGCGCCGGCGCCGAAGATCACGACCCGGCCCTTCTCCAGGTGCCGCATCGCGCGCCGCGGAATGTAGGGCTCCGCGACCTGCGCCATGTTGATCGCGGTCTGGACCCGGGTGTCGATGCCCTGCTTCTCCAGGAAGTCCTGGAGCGCCAGACAGTTCATCACCGTGCCCAGCATGCCCATGTAGTCCGAGCGCGCCCGGTCCATGCCGCGCTGCTGCAGCTCGGCGCCGCGGAAGTAGTTGCCGCCGCCGACGACGACCGCGACCTGCAGTCCCTGCCGGACGACGTCCGCGATCTGGACGGCGATCGTCTGCACCACGTCGGGGTCGACGCCGAACTTGCCGCCGCCGAACACTTCGCCGGACAGCTTGAGCATCACCCGGGCCCACGGGCGGTCACGGCCGACCGGCTTCGCGTCCGGGGCGGGGCGGGTCTCCAGAGTCATCGCTGGCCTCCTAGGACTGGCCGGCGATGTGGCGTCCGGCCGGATCGAGTTCGTTGCGGTGTGCGGCGCTCAGCGGGGCCTCGTGGTGGACAGTGCCGTCGGCCTCAGTGCGGCGCAGAAAAGGCCGCCGGTGGCAGGTGAGCCACCGGCGGCCTTCGCGCGTCGTCGGGACACGTGGGCCGGCCCGGTGGGCCGACCGTCAGGCCTGTCCGACCTCGAACCGGACGAACCGGCTCACCGTGACACCGGCTCCGTCGAGCAGCGCCTTCACGGTCTTCTTGCTGTCCTGCACCGAGGACTGCTCGAGCAGCACGTTCTCCTTGAAGAACCCGTTCACCCGGCCCTCGACGATCCTGGGCAGCGCCTGCTCGGGCTTGCCCTCCTCGCGCGCGGTGGCCTCGGCGATCCGACGCTCGTTCTCGACGACGTCGGCCGGCACCTCGTCCCGCGTCACGAACTGCGGACGCATCGCGGCGACCTGCATCGCAGCGCCGCGCGCGGCCTCGACGTCGTCGCCGGTGAACTCGACCAGCACGCCGACCTGCGGCGGCAGCGCCGGGTCCTTGCGGTGCATGTAGGTGGCGACCTGACCTTCGAGCAGCGCGACGCGGCGCAGCTCGAGCTTCTCGCCGATCTTCACCGAGGCGGCCTCGATGTTCTCGGCGACGGTCTTGCCGTCCTTGAGCGTCTCCGCGAGCAGCGCCTGCAGGTCGCCCACCCGCGCCGCGGCGGCGTGCGCCACGATGTCGGCGGCGAGGCTCTGGAACTCGTCGTTCTTGGCGACGAAGTCGGTCTCGGCGTTGAGCTCGATGATCGCGCCCTCGGCCGCGGCAACCAGGCCGTTGGCGGCCGTGCGCTCGCCGCCGCGCTTGGCGGCCTTGGCGGCGCCCTTGATGCGCAGCACCTCGACGGCCTTGTCGAAGTCGCCCTCGGCCTCGGTGAGCGCCTTCTTGGCGTCCATCATGCCCGCGCCGGTCAGGTCGCGGAGCTTCTTCACGTCAGCGGCGGAAATGTTCGCCATTGTCCGTTCTCTCAGATCCCGTAGTCGAAGTGGCCCGTCATTGGGCCCGGAGGTGGGCACGGCCGGCGCGAGCCGGCAGATGCGACCCGAGGCGCGGGTGGTCGACGACCACCCGCGCCAGCGGGATCAGGACTCGGTGCTGGCCGGGGCCGGCTCAGCCGCAGCAACCTCGGCCGGGGCGGCCTCAGCCGGGGCGGCCGCAACCGTGGCGTCCGCGACCGGGGCGTCCGCGACCGGGGCGTCCGCGACCGGGGCAGCCTCAGCCGTGGTGGGCTCGGCCGTCTTCGACTCCAGCAGCTCGCGCTCCCACTCCGGCAGCGGCTCGTTCTCGGCGGGCGCGTCCGGCTTGGTGTCGGCCTTGCTGCCACCGGCACGGGCGATGAGACCCTCGGCGACCGCGTCGGCGATCACGCGGGTGAGCAGGGCGGCGCTACGAATCGCGTCGTCGTTGCCCGGGATCTTGTAGTCGACCTCGTCCGGGTCGCAGTTGGTGTCGAGGATCGCGACCACCGGGATGTGGAGCTTCCGCGACTCGTCGACCGCGATGTGCTCCTTCTTCGTGTCGACGATCCACACCGCGGAAGGCACCTTCTGCATGTCGCGGAGGCCGCCGAGCGTGCGCTCGAGCTTGTCCTTCTCGCGCTTGAGAACGAGGGCTTCCTTCTTGGTCAGCACGTTGTCGCCACCGGTCTGCTCGATGACCTCGAGCTCCTTGAGGCGCTGCAGCCGCTTGTACACCGTCTGGAAGTTGGTGAGCATGCCGCCCAGCCAGCGCTGGTTGACATACGGCATCCCGACCCGGCGAGCCTGCTCGGCGATGGCCTCCTGGGCCTGCTTCTTGGTGCCGATGAACAGGATCGTTCCGCCGTGCGCGACGGTCTGCTTGACGAACTCGTACGCGTTGTCGATGTACGTGAGCGTCTGCTGCAGGTCGATGATGTAAATCCCGTTGCGCTCCGTCAGGATGAAGCGCTTCATCTTCGGGTTCCAGCGTCGGGTCTGGTGCCCGAAGTGCACGCCGCTCTCGAGGAGCTGGCGCATTCCGACGACGGCCATTGGAAGGCGCGTCCTTTCCCTGCTCGGGCGGCGGCCCGGAGGCACGCCGCGTTTCCTCGGTTGTCGCGTCGGGTGCTCGGCACGTCGGCCGGCCCGTCGCCCTGGTGCCCCACGGTCGTTGGCCCCCTGCAGGGGACCGAGGAGACCGCCGCGCCAAGCCGTCCGCCGGAGCGGAGAGCGCGGAACGCGCGGTGGGCACGCGAAGTCGACCCGCAGGAGCGGGTCGCCGGAGTGGAGTCTACGCGGACCAGGCCCCGGATGCCGAACCCGCCTGTCCGGGGCGGCCGGGCGCCGTTGGGGGCTGCGGGGCGCGGAGCGCCGCTGGGGGGCTGCGGGGCTGCGGGGCGCGGAGCGCCGCTGAGGGCTGCGGAGCGCGGAGCGCCGCTGAGGCTGCAGAGCGCGGAGCCCCGCTGAGGGCTGCAGAGCGCGGAGCCCCGCTGAGGGCTGCAGAGCGCGGAGCCCCGCTGAGGGCTCCGCCGGGGCGGGGGCGCTGTTGCAGGGCGCCGCCGGGGCACCGTTGCGGCCGCCGCCGGGGCGGGGCGCGGTCTCGGGGCGCGGTCTCGGGGCGCGGTCTCGGAGCGCGGTCTCGGAGCGCCGCCGGGAGGGCGCCGCCGGGGCGGCTTCGGGAAGCGGTACGCCGTTGCGGGGCGCCTCCGGGGCGGGTGCCGATGGGGCGCCAGCGCTTTTCGGGAAGGCAACCTCTGCGAGGGCCCGCCGTCAGGCGGTTGTGGCAACGGGGTAGCCGCCTGTTCGGGCAGAGGTAGTCGCCGGGCACCGACCCGGCGTGGTTGTCGCCCCTCCGGCCGGGCTCCGGCATGGTTGTCGCGCTTTCCGGGCAGTGCGTGACGCGATTGTCGCGCCTCCGGGCAGCACTCGGCATGGTTGTCGCGTTTCCAGGGCGGCATCCGGCGTGGTTGTCGCGCTTCCCGGGCGATGCGTGGCGTGATTGTCGCGCCTTCCGGGCAGCACCCCGCGTGGTTGTCGCGCTTCCCGGGCGATACGTGGCGTGGTTGTCGCGCTTTCCGGGCAGCGCGTGACGTGATTGTCGCGCCTTCCGGGCAGCACCCCGCGTGGTTGTCGCGCTTCCCGGGCGATACGTGGCGTGGTTGTCGCGCTTTCCGGGCGGCGCCTGGCGTGGTTGTCGCGTTGGCCGTGCCATAGCGCGGCAAGCGCAACAACCATCTCGGCGGCACCCGGAAACGGCGACAATCAAGCCCTCGGCAGCGCGCTAGCCAGGACTCATCCCCCAGCGCCGCCTGTCGCCGGGGCGGGTGCCACCGCCGACGCAGCGGCGTCCCCACTGCTACCCGACCGGCACGCCCCCGGGGTGTTGCCACGACCGCAGCAATCCACGGGGCACGGTGAGGTTGTTTTCCCGAAAAACGCCCGCCGTGCGATCAGTTGACGGTGAGCGCGGCGCAGAGGAGAAGCGCTACCCCCACCGCTACCGGGAGCGCACCGGGCCGAGCCAGCAGCGCCGGGAGCGACTGGGTGCTTTTCTCGCCGGCGTCCGCCCGTGCAGCCTTCAGCGCACCGGTCGCGAGCAGGACGAAGCCAGCCACGCCCAGTCCGCCGCCGAGCACGTCGACCGCGTTCGGGTTGTCCCCGAGCGCCGACCGCCAGCTCAGCACCGCCGCCGGAACGGCCACGATCGCCAACACCGCGACCACCGCGGCGACCAGCGCGACGGTTCGCCACTGCGCCGGAGTCAACCGTCGGCGCGGCCGCTTCGTCACCGGGCCGGACGGCCGGGCGGCCGACGCCGGGCCGGACGGCCGGGCGGGCAGCGCCGTCGACGCCGGGCCGGAGGACGGGGCGGGCGAGGCCGACATCCGGCCAGATGACGGGGTGGGCGAGGTCGACGGTTCCGTCGGCGCCGGGCCGGACGGGGTCGGTGATGCCGTCCGCCCCAGACCGGATGGCTGGGTGGTCGGGGCCGGGCCGATCGGCGCCGGCGTGGATCCGCTCGGAGCCGGCCGCGGCGTCGTGACGTCCACGGGGACCGGTCCGGTGCCGCCGGGCGTCCACCCCGCCGGGTTCGCAGGGGCCGGTTCCGCCCACGCCGGGCTCTCCGACGCCCTGGGCTCGACGTTCTGCGCCGAGGGACGTCCGGGCAGCAGGCGTTGCACGAACCGCCGTCCCGGCAGTGCCCGTGCCAGGCGAGGTGCGAGCGGGTGCTCGGCGGGTGGTCCGATGGGCTCCGGGGCGGGGCCTAACGGGCCGGACGGCGTCGGCCGCGGAGGCTCGTCGTCGGCGCGGGCTCGAGCACGGGTGCGGGCGACCAGGGCGTCGAACGTCGGTACCGGCTCCGCAATCGTGATCGGATGCGGCGCCGCACCGATCGGAAACACCGCAGGACGCTCCCCCACGGTCCCGTCCGCGACGGCTTCGCCCGTCGAGGCGGCGCCCGTCGAGGCGGCGCCCGTCGAGGTCGCGCCCGCTGGGGTGGCGCCCGCTGGGGTGGCGTCGGGTCGGCGTGCATCCGCGGTTGCGTCGGGTGAGCCGGCCGGTTCGATCGGCTGGCCGTCCGGGTCGACCAGCCCCAGCCGGACCAGTACCGACTCGGTGTCCGACCAGTGCGACTGCTCGCCGTTCACCGCTGCACCGCCGTCCACTGGGGCAGCGTCACCGGGCACCGAGGCAGCGTCACCGCTAGCAGGCGCGGCGTCGTGGGGCACTGGCGCAGCGTCCCCGCGTGCGCCTGAAGCGTCGCCGCTAGCAGCAGCGGCATCGCCGAGCGCTGGCGCACCGTCGCGGCCAGCGGTCGCGGCCTCCCGCGGAGCGGCCTCCCCAGCGGCACCGTCGCCGCTAGCAGGCGCGGCGTAGCCGAGGTCTGGCGTACCGTCGCCGCCGATGGTCGTGGCGCCACCGACTGCGGCATCGCCGGGTGCGGCGTCCCCGCGCGCAGCGTCGCCGTTAGCGACCGCGCCGCCGCCCGTCGCGGCATTGCCCGTCGCGGCCTTGCCCGTCGCGGCCTTGCCCGTCGCGGCATTGCCCGTCGCGGCATTGCCCGTCGCGCCGCCGCCCGTCGCGCCGCCGCCCGTCGCGGCGTCGCCGTGGTTGGGCGTGGGCGGTGCGGCCTGCGCCGGGTTCAGCGCGGCAGGCTCGGTGGCGGCCAGTTCCGGCACCGAGGTCGGTACCTCGACCTCGATCGGCGTCAGCGTGACCGTGGTGGCGTCCGGGTCGACGCGCCCAGCCGAACCGGTCCCCTCCGGCGCGGGCGGCCCGGCCACGTCGGACCGCTGGATCGGCGCCGCGGCCGGGGCGTCCACAGACGTGGTGCGGGACGAGGACTTCCGCGCGCCGGATGCCCGACCACCGGTGCTGCGGGTCGGCTTGTCCGGCTCGGCCGGAGCCTTGCTCACCGCCGCCCGGCGGGTCGAACCGGCGGTCGCGGCCGACGTCCTCGCCCGCGGAGTTCGGGCCGGCTTCCGTGGGGCAGCGCCCGCGTCGCCCGGCTCGTCCGCTGACGACGCCTTCTCGACCATCGGCGCTCCTCCCGCTGGGGCGCGTCCGTAACCACGCCGGCGCAGACGTTACCGACTTCTCCGTCAGCGTCTCGCCGCCGACCCGGCGCCCGACGTCGCCTAACTATCCGGATTTCGTCTGAATCGACACTCACGGGCGTGTCGAAACGGCGAGTTTTGTCGCCTTCAGCCCGAAATTCCGCGCGAGAACGCCGTTTATCAGGACCTTAAGTCGAGATTTGGTGGGTCAAAAACCCCGCCCGCTGTGCTGAACAGGAAAGACTGCGCCTATCGTCTGGGGTCATGACCCCTGCCGGCAACGCCGGGTCCGGACTCACTCCATACGCCGAGTCCGGCTTTCTCGGTTCTCCCACGTCCCCGTCGTTCGGTCGTTCCCAGGAGACTCGCCGCGGCATCACCCGAATGCGCGGCTTCGGCACCACGATCTTCTCCGAGATGACCGCGCTGGCGAATCGCACCGGCGCGATCAACCTGGGACAGGGCTTCCCCGACACCGACGGCCCGGGCTCGATGCTGCGGGCCGCGGTGGCCGCGATCCAGTCCGGGCAGAACCAGTACGCGCCCGGCTCCGGCACTCCGGACCTGCGGACCGCGATCGCCCGCCACCAGGGTGACTGGTACGGCCTCGACTTCGACCCGGACACCGAGGTCCTGGTCACGGCGGGCGCCACCGAGGCGATCGCCGCGACGCTGATGGGGCTGTGCGAGCCGGGCGACGAGGTGCTCTGCGTCGAGCCGTACTACGACTCGTACGCGGCGGTGATCGCGTTGGCGGGTGCCGTCCGCCGCCCGGTGACGCTGCGACCGCCGGACTACCGGCTCGACACCGCCGCGCTGGCCGCGTCGATCACGCCGCGGACCCGCGTCATCCTCATCAACTCGCCGCACAACCCGACCGGCGCGGTGTTCGACCGCGACGAGCTCGCCGAGGTCGCCCGGTTGTGCGTCGAGCACGACCTCATCGCGGTCACCGACGAGGTCTACGAGCACATCGTTTTCCACGGCGAGCACGTGCCGTTGGCGACCTTCCCGGGGATGCGCGACCGGACGGTCACGATCTCCTCCGCGGGCAAGACGTTCAGCGCGACCGGCTGGAAGGTGGGCTGGATCTGCGCCGCTCCCGACCTGGTTGCCGCCGTCGCCCGAGTGAAGCAGTTCCTCACGTTCACCAACGCCGCGCCGTTCCAGCCCGCCGTCGCGGCCGCGCTGGGGCTTCCCCGCGAGTACTTCACGTCGCTCGCGACTGACCTGCGGGCCAAGCGCGACCTGCTCTGCCAAGGGCTGGTCGCCGCTGGCTTCGACGTCCACATCCCGGCCGGCACCTACTTCGTGACCGCGGACGCGGCTCCGCTCGGCGGCGAGGACGGCCTGGCGTTCTGCCGTGCGCTGCCGGAGCGCGCCGGTGTGGTGGCGGTCCCGGTCGGGGTGTTCTACGACCAGGAGGCGCACGACGTCGTGCCGGGCGCCTCGCTGGTGCGGTTCGCGTTCTGCAAGCAGGACGAGGTGCTGCAGGAGGCCGTGCGTCGGCTCGAGGGGCTGCGGGACGGCGGTCCGGTGGTCGAGCCGGCGCCGCGCCGGATCCCGGGAACCGTGGAGCAGCCGGGCGCCTGGGCCCGCTGACGGTCGTCCACCGGGGCGGAGGTTGTCCACAGGGCGCCGGAGGGCCCCTGGCGACGGCGGGCCGAGGCGGCCACGCTCGCGTTCATGCTGAAGACTGCGGACGCCGGGCGCGTGCTGCGCCGGGTGCTGATCGGAATGGCTCTGGTCGCCGCCGGCGCGGCGGGTGCGCCGGTCGGAGCAGGCGCGACGCCGTCCGAAGGGCCGCCCACCGCGCCGGTTGAAGTGGGCGCAGAGCCCACAGCGGTAGCGGCAGAGCCAGCGGGCGCGGATCCGACGGCGGTTGGCGCGCAGTCGGCGGAGTGGCGATGGCCGCTCGATGGGGTGCCACGAGTCGTCCGGCGTTTCGACCCACCCGCCGACCCGTACGGCCCCGGCCATCGCGGCGTCGACCTGGCCGGAGCACCGGCGGCGACGGTCCGCGCGGCGGGCGCGGGAGTGGTCCGGTTCGCCGGACCGGTCGGCGGACGGGGCGTCGTCAGCGTCACCCACCCCAGCGGCGCCCGGACGACGTACGAACCGGTGCGGGCGGTGGTGCGCACCGGCGACCGGGTGTCGGCCGGTACCGCGCTGGGCAGGCTGGATCCGGGACACCTTGGCTGCGCGGAGGCGGCGTGCCTGCACTGGGGCCTGATCGTGGAGGGCAGTTACCGCGATCCACTGGCCCTCGTCGGGCCCGGTCGGGTGCGGCTCTACCCCGGAGGAACGAGCTGATCGGTGTTGAGCGGCGCGTACCGGGCGCTGCCGCCCGTCGTATAGGCCCAGTACCGGTCGCCGTACGACCAGTGCCACCACTCGGTGGGGTAATTGACCAGCCCGACCGCGCGCAACGTGGTCACTAGCAGGCGTCGGTTCGCCGCCGCCTCGCTCTGGATGTCCGGCGCGGCGGTGTAACAGCGGTTCGCGCTCGCGACCGGGCTGGCGTTCACCTCGGTGCCCATGTCCAGCTCGCCGCCGTCGTCCGCGCAGAGCGTCAGATCGATCGCCCCGCCGGTGCAGTGCGGAGCCACCTCCGGCGGCGAAATGAACCGGGACGCTTCGCGACGGACGCGTTCGGCCGTCCACTCCGGGTTGCGTTCGCGCAGCAGGTCGGCGTAGGCCGTGAACTGCTCGAGCTGCACCGCGGGTGGGCGGTACCCCTCGATGAGCAGGAGGTGGACGCCCGACGGCAGGCTCGCCGCGGCGCGGACCAGCCGGTCGCGGAGCCCGGACCGGACGAAGCGCAGCAGCGGGTTGTACGGCGCCTCGCGGCCGTCGACGCGAAGGCCGGTGCCGTCGGCGGCGTCGACCACCGGCTCACCGGTGTCCTGCGTGGTCACCGCCGCGATCACCGGATCGCCGAGAAGCACCAAGTCACCCGCCACTCCTGCCACGCTATCCCGCCGCACCGCGCACCCCGCGAGTGCGCCGTGTCCGCTGCGGCGAGGCGTGGTGGCCGCGCGGGTGGCTGCGCGCGGTG